>NZ_JBEZBN010000160.1:0-1009 GCF_040647115.1 Streptomyces sp. NPDC044571 | reverse complement strand
CCGCGCAGGCCGAGCTTGCCGTGGATCTCGCGGCGGGTGAGCCCGGGGGTGTCGGGACGGACGCGTACGTCCGGCTCGTCGGGATGAAGCTGTTCAGCGACCGCGCCGTCGACTACTTCCGCACCGCCGGCCCCGACGACCGCCGCTACCTCCTCTTCAACCCGATGACGAAGATGAAGGTGACCACGGAGGGCGAGAAGGTCATCGACCTCATGTGGGACGTCATCGCCGCCAAGGGCTTCGAGAAGGACACGTACTTCGCCGAGGCCGCCGTCGAGATCCGCGGACTGCCCAAGCTGGAGGGGACGGTCCACGTCAACCTCGCGCTCATCCTCAAGTTCATGCACAACCACCTGCTGAACCCGGCCGAGTACGCGCCGGTCCCGACCCGTCTCGACGCGGCCGACGACGCGTTCCTCTTCCGGCAGGGACCGGCCCGCGGCCTGGGCTCAGTGCGCTTCCACGACTGTCGCACCGCGTACGACGCGTACGCCGAGGTGCCGAACGTCGGCCGCTTCCGCGAACAGGCCGACGCCCTGTGAGAGTTCGTCACCACCGCCGCCCCCGACGAGGAGCAGAGCCGCGACCTCGACCTCCTCCTGGCCGTCGGCCAGCTGTTCGCGCTCGTCGTCCACGGCCAGCTGATCCTGGAGCAGGCGCGCCTGACCGGCCTGGACGAGGACGTGCTCGACGAGCTGTTCTCCGTCCTCGTACGCGACTTCTCCGCGCACGCCGTCGAGCTGTACGGCAAGGACTCCGCCACCGAGCAGCAGCAGAGCTGGGCGCTCGGCGCGGTCCGCCGGCCGGTCGTCGACGAGGCCCGTTCGGCCCGCGTCTGGGAGCGCGTGGAGGCGCTGTCGGGGGCGTACGAGATGGCGCCGTAACCTCACGGCTGCCGAAACCCCACAGCCGCGTGAACCGCGGCCTCCGGGCTCCGGGCCGCCGACCGCGGCTCCCGGCCCCCCGGCGGCTCCCCCCCACGCGGGGCGGGCCGCGGCCCCGGGGGAGC
>NZ_JBEZBN010000159.1:0-1012 GCF_040647115.1 Streptomyces sp. NPDC044571 | reverse complement strand
GTTCCTGGCCGTGGCCTCGATGGCGATTCTCTCCGTCTATCTGCGCCAGCGCGGTTCCCCCGAATCGAAGCCGGTCGGATCCCCTCACGACGCCACGGGAGTGGAGGGCTGAGCCGCCACGGCCGGCTGGCTCATGGCCCACCGGATCCCGCCCGTGAGCAGCTTGCCGGCCGGTCGTACGCAGGCCCGCTCCAGGACGGGTGGGCAGGGGATCCCCAGCAGCTCGCGGGCCCAGGGCGGCAGCACGGCCAGCGCGTTCGCCGCGAGCACCGCGTACGGGGGGCGTACCGCCCAGGGCAGCGGCGGATGCAGCAGCAGGAACCGCGCCGCCTCGCGGGCCTCCCGGCTGGCGCGCAGCTCCGGCCGGTAGGCCGCCAGCCGCCGGTCGAGCGCGGCCCGGTCGCGCGGCGGGTCGCACACCCCCAGGGCCTCCGCCACCCGGGCGGTGTCGGCGACGTAGGCGTCGCAGCCCGCCGCATCCAGGGGACGGACCCCGTACAGCTGGTGGGCCCGCAGGAAGGAGTCGACCTCGGCCACGTGCACCCAGCCCAGCAGGTGCGGATCCGCCGCCCAGTAGGCCTGCCCGTCGACGGTCACCCCGCGCACCCCTTCGTGGACGGCACGCACCCGGGCGACGGCCGCCTCGGCGTCCGCCGCCGTACCGAACGTGGTCACGGCCAGGAAGGTGCTCGTGCGCTGGAGCCGGCCCCAGGGATCCCCGCGGTAGCCGGAATGTGCCGCCACCGCGGCCATGGCCAGCGGGTGCAGCGACTGCAGCAGCAGGGCGCTCAGCCCGCCGATGAACATCGAGGCATCCCCGTGGACCCGGCGGACGGGGCGCTCCGGACCGAACCACCGCGGGCCCGGGGTGCCGTGGATCCGCGCGCGGTTCCTCGGCCCGGCAGGTCCCGCAACCCGGGCGAACAGACCGCGGCCGAGCTGCTCCCGCAACCGCTCCAGGGCGGGCGCCGACAGGTTCACCCCTCCATTGTCCCCGTCCCGCCCGCCCGCC
>NZ_JBEZBN010000158.1:0-1036 GCF_040647115.1 Streptomyces sp. NPDC044571 | reverse complement strand
CCGGCCGTCCCTCAGGGGACCGGCCCGCCGGTACGGCGGTGGCGGGTAGGCCGGGCATGGCGGCCAGGCCGGCCCAGACGAGCGGGTCGAAGTACGGGCACTCCACACCGTCGACGTCGAACGGGCGTTCCCGCGGATCGGTGTCCGGCGGACCGGCGCCCGGTCAGGCGGTGGGCAGCGGTCGGTTCCCGTGCGGGTGCAGGCGGTCGGTGAGGAAGGCGAGGATCTCGTCGCGGGCCCGGATGGTGGGGTGGCCGGTCTCGTCGACGAGATGGGCGGTGACGACGCTGTGCGGGGTGCTGACCAGTTCGGCGAAGAAGGGCGGCGGGGCCGGGTTGGCGGCGCTGTCCGGGAGGACGCGCCCGTCGAAGGCGTCCCCGAGCAGCGCGCGGTAGGCGGCGAAGCGCTGCCCCGTGCACCAGCGGTCCCCCTCGAAGCGGTAGGCGAGGACGGTGAGTCCGTCGCGGTCGAGTCGGTCGCGCAGTGCGCGGGCGTCGGCCGCGTCGAGTTCGAGTCCGCCGGGGTCGTCGAGCGGCAGCGACGGGTGGTTGACCACCGGGGCGATCACCGCCGGCTCCAGGGCCATGGTGAGGGCGAAGTTGCCGGTGAAGCACAGGCCGATGGCGCCCACCCCGGGCCCACCGCACTCCGTGTGGGCTTGGCGCGCAAGGCCGCGCAGCCAGACCGTCACCGGGCTGGTGCCGCCCCCGGCTAAGGCACGGAACTCCGCGCTGACACAGGCGCGGCGGACGACCTCCCGGCCGCCCTCGACTGTGGGGAAGGCACCGTCCGTCCCGAACAGGGAGGGCACATGGACGGTGAAGCCCGCGTCCCGCACCCAGCGCGCGAGCCGCAGGACGTCGGGACTGATGCCCGGCATCTCGGGCAGCACCACGACCGCGGGCCCGGCCCCGGCCACGTACACCGTCTTCTCCACCCCCTCCACGGCCACGCTCCGGCGGATGAAGTCGGTGATCGGATCGTCGTCGCTCATGGGGCCAGCCTGTCCCGGGACCGGCCTCGGGGTGAGGGGCAG
>NZ_JBEZBN010000157.1:0-1050 GCF_040647115.1 Streptomyces sp. NPDC044571 | reverse complement strand
AGCAGGCGAGGTCCCCGCCCACCGGGCCGTACGACCCCGGGCCGGCGCTGCCGGCAGCGCCGGCCCGGGGTGCGGCCATCGTCTGCTTCCTCGCACGGGCAGGGCTCGGTCGAGGGGGGCCGGCCGGGACCGGCCTGGACCGGATTCAGGGAGTGGTGGTGGCCAGGGCTGCCGGGCCCGAGTGCGCCGTGGCGGGGTCCCGGGAGCCTGTGAGGAGCGCGAACGCGGAGTCCAGGCAGGCGGCGGCGTGGGCGAGGTCGGGATCGACCTTGCGCCTGATCTGCAGGCCCTGCAGCAGGTTCTGCAGCAGTTGGGCGCCCTGGGCGGGCGTGGGCCGCGAGGGCCGGCAGCGTGGACCTCGTCGCGAGCTGGCCGCCGACCGGGTGATCGACTACCGGGCAGAGCAGTTCGACGAGATCCTCTCCGACCTCGACACCATAGGCGGGACACCCAGGAGCGCTCCTTCCGGGTGCTCAAGCCCGGCGGGACCCTGGTGTCGATCGCTCCCATCCCGGACGCCAAAGCCAAGAAGGCCCGGTGGAACGTCAACGCGCGCAGCTTCTCCATGCGCCCGCACGGCGAGCAGCCGGCCCGGCTCGCCGGCCCGGTGGAGTCCCGACAGTTTCAGCCGATCGTCGAGGCCGCCTTCCCGCTCGCCGAGGCCCCCGACGCCCTGCTCAAGGTGGAGCGCGGCGGCGCACGCGCCAAGACCGTCATCGGCGTCCGCCCCTGACCCCACAGCCCGCAGGGCCGCCGCCGGGCATCGCCCGGGATCCGGCGGGATTGCGCAGTCCCTGTCGGCCAACGCTCCTGATGCCCGGCCACTTTCGGACATCTTCTGCCGATGCCGCGCTGACACGCTCGCGTACGGCTTTCGAGGGCAGGCGAAGTGTGAGCACACCCACCCTGTTCAAGGAGGTTTCACCATGCTGATCACCGTCACACGTACCGGCGGGTTCGCGGGCAGGGAACGAACCGGTTCCCTCGACACGGAATGCCGGTCCGACGGCGCGGAGCTGGAACGGCTGGGCGGGTCAGGGCGTTCCGGGT
>NZ_JBEZBN010000156.1:0-1057 GCF_040647115.1 Streptomyces sp. NPDC044571 | reverse complement strand
CCGGGTTCACCGGGTCCGCGGGGACCTCGGCCCGGCGCTCCATCACCTCCCACCAGCGGGCGGTGGGCTGCTCGATCCCGTCCCGCCAGGACCGGTCGGCCTTCGGCTCCAGCAGCGGGACCAGCCGTTTGAGCGTCTCGGCGGCGTCGCCCACGACGTTCGCCTCGAAGGGGTAGCGCAGGCCCACCATCGACGGCTCGATGTCGATCTGCACCGCGCGGGCCTGGCCGAACTCGGGGAGGAACTGGCTGTACGGGAAACTCGATCCCACCACCAGCAGGGTGTCGCAGTCGCGCATCATCTCGTACGAGGGCCGGGTGCCCAGCAGGCCGATCGAACCGGTGACGAAGGGCAGCGTGTCGGGCAGGACGTCCTTGCCCAGCAGGGCCTTGGCCACGCCCGCGCCCAGCAGCTCCGCGACCTGTTCGACCTCGGCCCGGGCACCGCGGGCGCCCTGGCCGAGCAGCATGGCGACCTTCTCGCCCGCGTGGAGGACCTCCGCGGCTCGGGCGAGCTCCTCGTCGGCCGGGACGGGCGCGAAGCGGCCCACGCCCTGGCTGGAGGGCACCATCTTGAACGCGTGGGTGGGCGCCTCGTAGGGCAGGTCCTGCACATCGGCGGGGACGATGGCGGCCGTGACGGTCCGCCGGGCCGTCGCGATGCGCAGGGCGCGGTCCAGCACGTTGGGCAGCTGCTGGGGGACGGTCACCATCTCGCAGAAGTCCGAGGCCACGTCCTTGAACAGGGCCGGCAGGTCCACCTCCTGCTGGTAGGCGCCGCCCAGAGCGGTCCGGTCGGTCTGCCCGACGATGGCGACGACGGGCACGTGGTCGAGCTTGGCGTCGTAGAGACCGTTGAGGAGGTGGATGGCCCCGGGTCCGGAGGTGGCCACGCACACGCCCGTGCGCTGGGAGTACTTCGCGTACCCCACCGCCTGGAGGGCGGCCGTCTCCTCGTGCCGGGCCTGGATGAACCGCGGGTGGTCCTCCGCCCGTCGTCCAGCATTTCGCCGACCGTGCCCTCCGCGTAGCCGAGGTAGCGGCCGACGGCGGACAGT
>NZ_JBEZBN010000155.1:0-1066 GCF_040647115.1 Streptomyces sp. NPDC044571 | reverse complement strand
CGGGCCGCCGTGCCCGTCATGTGCCGGCAGCGGCACGGCATCGTCATCGACGTCTCCTCCATGCTGGGCGCGGTCGTGGAGGCCCCGTACATGGCGGGCTACGCGATGTCCAAGGCGGCTTTGACCACGTTCGACGCCGTACTCCGGCGGGAACTGGCGCTGATGGGTGCGGACGGCGTCGACGTGTGCACGGTGCTTCCGGCCGGAGTGGACACGCCCTTCTTCCGGCACGCGGCCAACCACACGCGCCGCGACCTGCGCGCTCTTCCTCCCGTGGCCACTCCCGAGCGGGTGGCACGCGCCCTCACCGCCGTGATGCGCCGCCCGCGCCCCCGCACCCTCGTGGGCCCGTACGCACGCTCCCTGGCCCTCGCCCACGCGGTCGCGCCCGGCCTGACCCGGCGGACCATCGCGTGGCGGGTGGAACACCGCTACCTGGGCGGCGACGGCAGCGCGCCCACCGGCCAGGGCATCCTCCACCTGCCGTCCGGAGCCACGGCAGCCGTACGCGGCGGCCGCGGCAGCGGCTGGCGCACGGCGCTGCGCGGTACCGGGACGGCGGGCGGCTGCTGCTGCCTGGCGGCCCTCGGCGTCCGGGCGGCGACGCGGCGCAGGCGAGGCGTATGAGCGCGCCGGCCACGGGTAGGCGCCCGGCACCGAGCGGCCCGAGGTGGGAGGTTCCCCATGGCAGTGCAGCACCGACTGGTCCGATGCCGGCCCGACCGCGTGTGGGAGGTCCTGAGGGACGGCAGCCGGTACGCCGACTGGGTCGTCGGCACCCATGACTCGTGGGAGGACGACGGGCGGTGGCCCCAGGAGGGTGCGGCCCTGCGCTACCGGATCAAAATGGGCCCGTGGAGGTACGAGGGCCGGACCATCGTGCGCGCCTACGAACCGCCGCACCGGCTGGAACTGGAAGCCATGGCCGCCGGCCGGGTCAGCGCGCGGATCGCGATCGAGGTGCGGCCGTGGGGCGAATACACCCTGATCATCCTCGACGAACACCCGCTGCGGGGCAGGGGGAACAACTTCCACCTCGCGGCCATTGACGCGGTGGCGCAGGTGC
>NZ_JBEZBN010000154.1:0-1068 GCF_040647115.1 Streptomyces sp. NPDC044571 | reverse complement strand
CGCGCCGCCGCCGACCAGCACCACCAGCCCGAGGGCCACCCACCGGGTGCGCCCCTCGCGGGCCAGCCGGACGAGCCGGCCGCGGCGGTCCACCGCGTCGGCGTTCGCCCCGGCCTTCGCGTCGTCCGGGCCCACGGTAGGCTCGGAGGGCTGCGGTCTGGTCTGAGTCATCTGGCTGATCCTCGTGTTTCTCCAGGGTCCTGCGCCCGGCTCGCACGAGTGTGCGCGCGCCGAGCTGAAGCCCCGCTGAAGCGACCTGAAGACCTCTTCAGCAAGGCGGCGGCGCGACCTGAGAACCTTGTCCCCATGCGCGTACTGGTGGTCGAGGACGAAAGGCGGCTGGCCGCGGCCCTGCAGCGGGGTCTGCGGGCCGAGGGGCTTCACGGTGGACGTCGCCCACGACGGACCGCAGGGGCTGTGGCTGGCCGGCGAGCACGACTACGACGCCATCGTGCTCGACATCATGCTGCCCGCTCTCAACGGCTACCGGGTCTGCGCCCGACTGCGCGCCGCCGGCTGCGAGTCGGGCATCCTGATGCTCACCGCCAAGGACGGCGAGTACGACGAGGCGGAGGCCCTCGACACCGGCGCCGACGACTTCCTCTCCAAGCCCTTCTCCTACGTCGTCCTGGTCGCCCGGCTGCGCGCCCTGATCCGGCGCACCGGCCGCCGCAGCCCGCAGATCATGGAGTTCGGCGACCTGGTGATCGATCCGGCCCGCCGCCGCTGCACCCGCGGCGACACCGAGGCCCGGCTGACGTCGCGCGAGTTCGACGTCCTCGTCCACCTGGCCCGCCGGGCCGGAGAAGTCATATCCAAGCGGGAGATACTGGACGGCGTCTGGGACGCCGCCTACGAGGGCGACCCCAATGTCGTCGAGGTCCACGTCAGCGCCCTGCGCCGGAAGATCGACGCGCCGTTCGGCCGCGCCGCGGTCGAGACCGTCCGCGGTGCGGGCTACCGGCTGGCGGCCGACGGTGGCTGAACCGTACGCGGACCCCGCGGCCCCCACGGACCACATCGGCGCCGACGGCCTCGGCGACCGGCCGGGCGCGGCCCCGCTCGGGA
>NZ_JBEZBN010000153.1:0-1093 GCF_040647115.1 Streptomyces sp. NPDC044571 | reverse complement strand
GGCCCAATAGCAGATCTCGGCTTGACTGCGCCGGAGCACCGCACTTGTAATTTCACTCGTGTCGTTACGTAGCAATGAGTAACGGCAACACCACGTCCGTGCAGGCCTACAAGCCGAGCCCGCCCCTCCTGGACTACGCCATGACCAAGGGCGCCATCGTCACCTTCACCCAGGGCCTCGCCCAGATGGTGGCCGCGGACGGCATCCGGGTCAACGCCGTGGCCCCGGGCCCCGTGTGGACGCCGCTGATCGCCTCGACCATGCCGGACACCGCCGAGTTCGGTAAGCAGAGCCCGCTCGGCCGCCCCGCGCAGCCTGCGGAAATGGCTCCGGCGTACGTGTTCCTCGCCTCCTCCCGGGCAAGTTACGTGACCGCCGAGATCCTCAACGCGACCGGGGGGACCCCTCTCCCCTGACGCTCGACCGAGGAGGTCGACATGTCGGATCAGGTGCATCGGGTGCCGGACCGGGACGACGTCGTCGCGACGGTCCAGCTGCGTGCCCTGGGCACGCCGCTTCCCCTCGGGTTCATCGGCCTGGCGGCAGGTGCGTTCGTCCTCTCCGGCCTCCAGCTGGACTGGATCGCCTTCTGGGAGGCGAAGGTGGTGGCCCTCGTGCTCGTCGCCTTCGTCTTCCCCACCCAGCTGTTCGCCGCGGTACTCGGCTTCCGGTGCCGCGACAGCGTGGCCGGGACCGCCATGGCCGTGCTAGCCGCCACGTGGCTGGCCACCGGCTCGATCCTGGGTGCGGGGCCCCCGGGCGGCGTCAGCAAGGCGCTGGGCCTGCTCCTGCTGGTCTCGGGCGTGGCGCTGCTGATCCCGGTCGGAGCCGGCGGCCGCTCCCGGGTCGTGGTCTCCGCCGTACTGGGGCTCGCCGCGCTGCGCTTCCTGCTGACCGGCGTGTACGAGCTGTCCGGGGTGCACGGCTGGGAGGTGGCGGCCGGCGTCACCGGGCTCGTATCGGCGGCACTGGCCTTCTACGCGGCCCTCGCCTTCGCGGTGGAGGACGCGCACGGCCGGGCGGTGCTCCCCCTCGGCCGGGCGGGCGGCCGGCTCCCGGTGGGGCCGCGCGGCCCCGGTGGCGTGGGCGCCGA
>NZ_JBEZBN010000152.1:0-1094 GCF_040647115.1 Streptomyces sp. NPDC044571 | reverse complement strand
CGCGTCCGCGTCCCGGGCGGTGGTTCCGCCGCCGCCCGTCTCCTCGGCCGCTTCCGTTGCGTCGGTCTCCGCGGCGTCGGTCTCCGCGCGTGCGTCCGCTTCGTCGGCGTCCGCACCCGCCTCCTCGCCCGCGCCGGTACCCCAGCCTGCCGTGGCCTCGCCGGGGTAGACGGCCGTGTCCGGCTCCTTGTCGGGGTGGGCCAGGTTCTCGGTGCTCAGACCGCTCTCACCGGGCCGGTCGGCCGCGTCGTCGTTCATGTGCATGTCATCGCCCTCCTTCCTCGCTGAGGAGTTCCTGGAAGAGGGCGCGGTAGTGCACCATGGCGCCGCGCAGCTCCTCCGTCGTCGCCTGTCCCCCGCTGCTGCGTACGTTCACCTCGTGGGCGGCGCGGTAGTGCTCCAAGGTCCGGCCGTGATCGACGGACAGGTCCCGCAGCTGGTGCTGGTACCCGTCGGTCGGGTAGCCCCGCTCGCGCATGAGCCGGGTCACCAGCTCGTCGGCCTCGCCCACGGAGTCGGCCGGGCGGTCCACGAAACGCTCCTGGACTTCCCGCCAGTCGTTGGCGTACTGCTCGCGGCGCGCGGGGGGCAGCTCCTTGATGTCCAGCTTCTCGTGGCGCTGCTCACGCGCCCGCAGTTCGCGCTCGGCGGCCATCCGGCCGCCCTCGGCCTCGACCGTGCGGTCGTACTCCGGCCCGAACTGCTCCCTCAGATGCCGTCGGCGCGACATCAGCCACAGCCCCACCCCCAGGGCGATCAGTACCACGACGATAACGATGATCGTAATGAGCGTGCTCGTGGCCATCAGGACCTCCAGTCCGTGCCCTCACCCCCGCATTCGCCCGGCGCCTGCCCCCCGCCCCACCCTGCAAACCAGGCCCGCGGTGCCGGACGCACTCCCGTTCGGCCGCCTGCCGCCTCCCCGGCCCCGGTCCGCGCGCAACCCTGTTGTCCCTGCGCTGCGTTGCGGGAGCCGCCCGCGCGGCGGAGAATCCGGTCGGCGGCAACGAGGCCGCGGCCGTAGTCTGCTCTGCCGTGGACATGCAACGCGCTGCCCTGCAGCTCCGGCTCATCGCCGAGATCGTGCAGATCGC
>NZ_JBEZBN010000151.1:0-1098 GCF_040647115.1 Streptomyces sp. NPDC044571 | reverse complement strand
GTACAGGCGGCGCGGCTCAGCTTCCGCAAACAGCTCGCGATGGGCGGTGCGTCAGCGCGCTGGCGCAAGGCGGTCGACTTCCTCGGGGTGAGCGGCGGCGTGGCCCGCGGGGCGGTGTTCGCGGCGGCCGGAGGCTTCATCGTGTACGCGGCCGTGCAGTACGACCCCGGCCAGGCGAAGGGGATCGACGACACGCTGCGGGCGTTCAGCGGGACACCGGCGGGGCCGTGGCTGCTCGTGGTGGTCGCCGTCGGGCTGGTGCTGTTCGGACTGTTCTGCTGGGCGTTGGCCCGGTGGTGCAAGGTCTGAGCGCGAGCCGGCCGCGGCTTCCTGGCCAGGCCGGTTCCGGAACGGCACACTGAGGGGGTTGGCCGCCCCGATGGTCAGGAGTGTCCGTGCCCGTCCCGATCATCATCGACTGCGATCCCGGGCACGACGATGCCCTCGCGATCATGCTGGCGGCCGGTGATCCAGCGGTCGACCTGCTGGCCATCACCACCGTTGCGGGCAATCAGACGCTGGAGAAGACCACGCTGAACGCCCGCCGGGTCTGCACCGTCGCCGGCATCACCGGCGTGCCGATCGCGGCGGGATGCGACCGGCCACTGGTACAGCCGCTGGCGGTGGCGTCCGACGTACACGGCGTGTCGGGACTGGACGGGCCGCGGTTCCCGGAGCCCACCGTGGACGTGGTCCCGGAGCACGCCGTGGACCTGATCCACCGGATCCTGACCGAACACCCCGAGCCGGTGACCCTCGTCCCGACCGCACCGCTGACCAACATCGCCCTGCTGCTGACCCGTTATCCCGGCGACGCCGCCCGGATCCGCGAGATCGTCCTCATGGGCGGCTCCACGGAACGGGGCAACCGCAGCCCGGCGGCCGAGTTCAACGTCCAGACCGATCCGGAGGCGGCGGACATCGTCTTCCGCAGCGGGGTGCCGGTCACCATGTGCGGGCTCAATGTCACCCACCAGGCCCTCGCCACCCGCGAGGTCGTGGCCCGCTTCGAGGAACTGGGCACCGAGCTGGCCGTCGTTCCGGAGAGCGGGTGGCCTTGCGCGGCCCGTGCCGGCGAGGGGTGCTCGCCCACAGGTT
>NZ_JBEZBN010000150.1:0-1120 GCF_040647115.1 Streptomyces sp. NPDC044571 | reverse complement strand
AGTGAGCGTTTGATTCTCGGTTGTCTGTTTCATTTGGCTTGGCTGTCGCGCCAGTTGTGGGTGGTCTCGTGTGTGAGGCGGCGGGTCATGAGGTTGATGGCGGCGAGTTGGATCATGGCTGCCGATCGGTGGGGGTGGGTTTCGTAGTCGCGGGCCAGGCGGCGGTGATGCATGAGCCAGCCGAGGGTGCGTTCGACGACCCAGCGGCGGGGCTGGACGTGGAAGCCGCGGGTGTTGGGGGCGCGTTGGACGATCTCCAGGTCGATGCCGTGATGGGCGGCGTGTTCGACGGCTTTGGTCTTGTAGCCGTTGTCGGCCCAGGCTTTGGTGATGGTGGGGTGGCGTGCGGCGATGTCGGCGAGGAGCTGGGTGCCGGCGGCGGAGTCGTGGACGCTGGCGGCGGTGACGGTGACGGCCAGAAGGAGGCCGAGTGTGTCGGTGACGATGTGCCGTTTGCGTCCGATGATTTTCTTGGCCGGGTCGACGCCTTGGCTGGTCAGGGGGACGGTGGCGGAGGTTTTGATGCTCTGGCTGTCGATCAGGCAGGCACTGGGCTCGATGGTGCGGCCTTCGGCTTGGCGGACTTTGCCGCGTAAGAGGCCGGTGAGCTGGTCGAAGATGCCGTCGGCTTCCCAGCGGGCGAAGTAGCCGTAGACGGTCTGGTGGGGCGGGAAGTCGTGGGGCAGGTAGCGCCAGGGGATGCCGGTGCGGTCGACGTAGAGGATGGCGTTCATCAGGGCGCGCAGGTCGTGGGTGGGTTTGCGGATGCCGTTGCGGGCCTGGCGCCAGGTTTCGAGGGTGGGGCGGATGAGTTCCCAGCGGGCGTCGGACAGGTCGCTGGGGTAGGGCCGTGAGGACTGCATGGTGTCTGCGTACGTGGCGGCGGCCGGCCTGAGCAGGGCGTGTGCGGGGGTGCCTGGTGCACCGAGGCGCGTGTTCTCAACTCGGTGCGAACCGGTGGGTTTCTGAATGAGACAGGAGCTCTTGCCAGGAAACCGGCGCACTACCGTTCTGCTGATTACCGCAGAAGTGGCGTTTCCGGCGAATCGCTTCGCTGAGCGCTCGAGTCGGCTCTCGGAATGCACCACGTACCGTCCGATACCAGAACGAAACGCTCACT
>NZ_JBEZBN010000149.1:0-1121 GCF_040647115.1 Streptomyces sp. NPDC044571 | reverse complement strand
CGCGCGCTCCCACCACGACGTCGTCCAGGCCCTCACCGCCCGCACCACGGTCCTCCCGCTGCGCATGGCCACCGTCTACCAGGACGACGACCGCGCCCGCCAGGCCCTCGCCGAGCAGTACCCCGCACTCGCTGCACGACTCGCCCAGCTCACCGCCCACACCGAATTCGGCGTGAAGATCTACCTCGCCCGCGCCGCAGCCCCGACGGATTCCGGACCCGCCGCGGAGGCCGACACCGACACTGCCACGAGCCCCGGCAAGGCATACCTCCGGCGTCGCAGAGCCCAGCACAACGCCATGGAAGCCATGTACGGGCGAGCGCAAGAGGCTGCCGCAACGATCGAAGCCACCGCCTCCCGCTACGCCACGCAGCGCGTGCGGCACCCGGCCCAGAGCGGCGCCGTGACCGGGCCGCCGGAGAACTTCATGAACGACGCATACCTCGTCCCCGACGAGCACGCCCCACTGTTCCGTGCCGCCATCGAGGAGGTCGCGGGCGACTTCGACGGCGTTCGGGTCGAAGTGACCGGGCCTTGGGCGCCCTATTCCTTCGCCATGCCGGCCGGCGAGCCCGAGGACGCGACGGCGGGCGAGGAGCGCAGCCCATCAGCATCGTGGAGCGCGGCGAACCGCTGCCAGGACGCCAAGTGGCGCTGGTGGACCTCCTCGACCGACTGCTCAGTGGCGGTGTGGTCATCACCGGCGACATCGTGCTGTCCATCGCCGACATCGTCCTCGTCCGCATTTCGCTGCGCGCTCTCATCGTGTCCGTCAGCTCCGAGGTGTCCGCCGCAACGCAGACGCAGGCCGCGGCGGAGACCGGGAAGAGCAGCCGAAATGGGTGAGGAACGCCCCGAGCGCGACCCCGGACGCGACCAGGGCCGCGACCCCGGGCGGGAGCACCCCGGCGGGGAGCTCCAGGACATCGGTGACTCGATGTCGCGGGCGTTCCGGCTCGTTCAGGCGCCTCCTACGCCTTCTACGCCGCACCAAGCACCCCCGCGCGCAGCGCACCGCATCTACACGGACCGCGACACCGTGGAAGAGGACCTGCTCAAACTCGTCCTCACACTGGTGGAACTCCTGCGTCAGCTCATCGAGCGCCAGGCATTGCGCCGCG
>NZ_JBEZBN010000148.1:0-1122 GCF_040647115.1 Streptomyces sp. NPDC044571 | reverse complement strand
CGACAAGAAGCCCGTCACCCCCGCCCGCGTCGTGGTCGTCGGCGCCGGCATCTCGGGCCTGACCGCGGCCCTCACCCTCCAGGACCTCGGCGTGGCGGCCAGCCCGTACGGCGGCCGGGGCGGCGTCGGGCCCGGCCAGGTGGGCAATTTCCTGGTCACCGCGCACCGCCTCTCGGCGGGCGGCCCCCTGCACGACCTGCCCGCCGCGGACGAGGGCGACCCGGTCCTCGTGACCGTGGGCGACGTGGTCTACACGTACGAGATCGTCGCGACGCGCACCACGTCGTTCCGCTCGGAACGCTCGCTGAGCGAGCAGCGCGCCGCCGTCCCCGGGGCGCCCGGGAAGGCCCCCACCCAGGCCATGATCACCATCTCCACCTGCGCCACACCGGAGGATCACGCCGCGGGCAACTACTGGAGCGACCCGCAGGGCAACCCGGAGCACCGCATCGACAAGATCGGCGTGCTGCGCAAGGCCTCCGCCGCCCCGTCGGGCGCGTAGCGCACCTGGATGCCGGGGGGCCGGCCGCCCGCGCGCCGGTGCGCGACGTCCAGGGCGGCGAAACGCGCACGCCTTTACCGGCTCCTGATGGCATGCCCCAGTCAAATCTGACAGGCTTTCGGCAGCCCTCGCCCCGCTCCTCGGGGCACGGCAGAACTCTCACCACAGCGGTCGCGCAAGCGATCCGCGCTGCCCCGACCGCCCTCCGGCGCACCCAAGCCGGGCGGGCGGTCATTCGAGCAGGCCGGGATCCCGGCCGTCTCAAAGGAGTTACGCGTGAGACCCACCCCCCACAAGACCCGCTCTGCGAGCGCACTCGCCCTCGCAGCGTTGGCCGCCGCCTGCCTGTCCGTCACCCCGGCGTCCGCCGCACCGACCGCACCGACCGCGCCGGCGGCCGGCGCCTGCGCCCCGGCCCAGGTGGTGGCCAACGGCGGCTTGGAGAGCGGTACTTCACCCTGGATCCAGTCGTCGACCAGCGTCATCACCAACCGCGCCGGTCAGAGCGCCCACGGCGGAACCTACTTCGCCTGGCTGAACGGGGTCGGCAGCACGCACACCGACACGCTCTCCCAGAGCGTCACACTGCCGTCCTGATGCAGCACCGCCACCCTCACCTT
>NZ_JBEZBN010000147.1:0-1126 GCF_040647115.1 Streptomyces sp. NPDC044571 | reverse complement strand
CTGCTGCGCATGACGGACGTCGACGCGGGCCGGATCCTGGTCGGCGGCCGGGACATCAGCCGGCTGCGCCAGAGCGACTTGCGCGGCCTGACGGCGTACGTGCCGCAGGATCCGGCCATGTTCCACCGCACCCTGCGGGAGAACATCGCGTTCGCCCGGCCGGAGGCCACCGAAGCCGAGATCCGCCGCGCGGCCGAGGCGGCGCACGTCACGGAGTTCGCGGACGCCCTGCCGTGCGGGCTCGACACCATGGTCGGCGAGCGGGGCGTCAAACTCTCCGGCGGACAGCGCCAGCGGGTCGCACTCGCCAGGGCCATCCTGCGCGACGCTCCGATCCTGCTGCTCGACGAGGCGACCAGCGCCCTGGACTCGGAGAGCGAGATCCTCGTGCAGGAGGCGCTGTGGCGCCTCATGGAAGGACGGACGGCGCTGGTGGTGGCCCACCGGCTCAGCACGGTGGCCAAGATGGACCGGCTCGTCGTCCTCGACCGCGGACGGATCGTCGAACAGGGAACGCACCAGGAACTGCTCGCCTGCGACGGCGCGTACGCGAAACTGTGGCAGCACCAGTCGGGCGGCTTCCTGGACGACAGCCGTGCGGGATCCGACAACCTGCACTGACCCGGGCGGGGGGGGACGGACGTCCGACGAGGCCCGCCGGCCGCCCCCGGCGGGCGCCGCTCAGGACGGGCAGATGTTCTTCGGCAGTCCCTTGGGGAGCCCGGTGCGCTCGTCCTGGTCGAGGTCGCGGCCGAGGACCTCGCAGAGGTGCCGCTTCCAGAGCCCGGGATACAGGCGGATCAGACGCATCAGCCCGCCGTCCACGGGACTCAGCATGATCACCTTTCCGCCGTCGGCCCCGTCAAGGAAGCCCTGCTTCTCGCCGAGGTCGTAAGAGTCGTTGCGGACGGGGTCGTCTCCCCGCAGGAAGAGGACGGAGCTCCCGTTGGCCAGGTAGAACCCGGAGTCCTTCAGGAGCCCCGCCGCCCACCGGTTGGCCACCAGCGGCCCGATCGGGCCCTGCACCCGGTGGGGGGTCTGCCCTTCCCGCACGGACCACAGCTCCACCAGGGAACCGGTCGTCAGCACCACGGCGTGTCGTCCGTCCGCATCCCGGACGAAGGAG
>NZ_JBEZBN010000146.1:0-1140 GCF_040647115.1 Streptomyces sp. NPDC044571 | reverse complement strand
GCCGCAGGCCGGCCACGGCGAGCACGGCGTACAGGAGCAGCGGCATGAGGGCGGCGGACCGGGCCGACGTACCGCCGTAGACCCGCCACATGCGCCGGCCTTCGGCGTCCAGTTCGGGCAACCGGTCGAGGATCCGGGCCCGTTCGCGGGCGGCGGTCCCGGCGGCGGCGATGGTCCGGGCCCCGGCGAGGGCCTCGACGAGACGGCCGGCCGTCGCGAGCTGTGCCTGCTGGTAGCGGGCGACGCTGCTGGAGGAGTCGCGCGTGAACGCCCGCAACAACAGGACCAGCAGAGGCAGTCCCGCGAGGAAGACGAGGGCCGTCCACGTGTCGATGAGGAACAGCGCGAGGAGTCCGCCGAGCGGCGGAAGGACGGCGGCGGCAGCGGAGGCGAGGGCGGCCGGGACCTTCCCCGCCTCGGTGGCATGGGCGGTCAGCCGGGCGGCGAGCTCGCCCGGTGCGTAGCGGGCGGCGTGGTGCGGCGCCGTGCCCAGCAGGCGGGCCAGGCCGAGCCTGCGCCACCAGGCGGCGGAGCGGCCGTCGACTGCGCCGGTCAGCCGTGCGGCGGCCGCGTCGAGCAGGACCTCGGCCGCGATGACCGCGGTGCACAGCAGGGTCCACCGGGGGCCGGCCGGGTCGCGGCGCAGCAGCAGGTCGAGGGTGTGGCCGAGGACGGCCGGTTCGGCGAGGGCCGCCCCGGCGGCGGTGACGGCACAACCGAGGACGGCTGCGGTGCGCCCTGCGCTGTGCCGGGTGGCGGCCGCGAGGGCACGGTCGGCGGAGCGTGCGGCCGGCGGTGTCTCGGCGGCTGCCGGGGCCGGCTTGTCGGGCGGGGTCATCCGCGGATGCCTCCAGAACAGGGGTGCGGGCCCGGGCGGCGAACCGCCCGGGCCCGAGCGACCTGGGGTCAGTTACAGGTCGTGACGCTCAGGCTGCTGTCGCCGCAGAGCAGCAGACTGGCCCGGCTGCCACCGCCGGTCATCGCGGCCTCGGTGATCTCTTCCTTGGGGGTCTCCATCGACTGCAGGTCAAGAAGCGTCATGTCAGGTTCCTCTTCTTCTCGTGAGTGTTCCGATGGGTCACGGTCCCGAACGGGACCGGCTTGGGGGCCGCCGCGGAACGCCGCAGCGGCGGGAGGAAC
>NZ_JBEZBN010000145.1:0-1166 GCF_040647115.1 Streptomyces sp. NPDC044571 | reverse complement strand
GGATGGAACTGGAAGCATTCGTCGCCGTCGCGGAAGAGCTCCACTTCGGCCGCGCCGCCGCGCGCCTGCACCGGGGGCAGCCGACCGTCAGCGAAGCCGTCAGAAGGCTGGAAAACACCCTGGGCGGACGGCTGTTCCACCGCACCAGCCGCCGGGTGTCACTGACCGGTCTCGGCGAAGCGCTGCTGCCCGACGCCCACGCCACCCTCGCCCAGCTGCGCCGCTTCGAACAGCGCGGACGCTCCCTGGCCGCCGGCGACCGGACCCGCACCACCCTCGTCGTCGCCCACGCCGAATACACCGGCCACCAGTTGCTGTTGCGCTGCCTGCCGCGACTGCGCGACCGCTTCCCCGACGTGACGATCGTGCCGGAGGCCATGGCGACCACCGCCCAGCTCACCGCCCTGCGGGCGGAGACGATCGGGCTGGGCATCGGCTGGGCGACCGGCGACGTCACCGGCGTGAGCGCGAGGGTGCTGTCCACCGAGAGGTTCGTGGCGCTCGTACCCGCGGCCCACCCCCTCGCCGGGCACGACGAGCTGAGCGCGTCCGAACTGTCCACCACCGGCCTGCTCACCTGGCCCCACCAGATCAACAGCGGACTCTGCGACCGCCTCCTGTCCGCCTTCCACATCGGCGGAGCCGACCTGCGCATCATCAGAACCGCCGACAGCGTGCACGCCATCGCCGCTCATGTCGCCGCGGGAACAGGCATCGGCATCACCGTCGAATCCGCCCTCGACCACCAGCCGCCCGGCCTGCACATCATCCCCCTCACCGGCCCTTCGACCACCGCCGACCAGGTCGTCCTCACCCCCACCGTGCCGTCGGACACCGCCATGGCACTGCGCGACCTGCTGCTGCACGCCTCGACGGAGTCGCCCTCCGCCGATCACTGAGCGGTGTGCACCGTTCGTTCGGACCTTGGACTCTGCAGCTCGGCTGCCGACACCGACGCCAACGGCGGTCAAGATGCTGCCACGGGCCGGACGGCGACGGTCCTACACGCAGGAACCCGAGGGGATCGAACTCGGCAAGCTCGTGGGTCGTCATGTCTTGCGACGCTGCCTCCGTGCCGTCCCTGGAGGGCCGGCTGTGGTCATTGTTGGAAGAGACGCCCTTGTCATAGGGCCGGGCGCGGGCTCTCCTAGCCGGCCATAGTCGTC
>NZ_JBEZBN010000144.1:0-1178 GCF_040647115.1 Streptomyces sp. NPDC044571 | reverse complement strand
CTTCGCGTGGCGCGCCGCTGACAGCGGCGGGGAGGGGATCGACCGGCGTCCCTTCAACGATCTGCTGTGGGGGTCCGACCGCTTGCGGCGTGCCGTCGACGCGGGCGAAGACCCCTTGCCGCTGTGCGATCCGCCGGCGCCGCCCGGCCGCTGGGCGGGCGACGACGTGCTGCTCTACCCCTGAGGCCTGCCACCGCACCGCCGCGGCAGCTCTGCGGGCGTCGTTCGACTCCGTCCCCGATCTGCGCATGGAAGGACCACCCCGCCGATGACTCATCGCACAACGGCATCCCGAGCCGACATCCGCGGCTTTCGCGCGGGTGACGGACCGCAGGTGGTGGAGGTGTGGCGGCGCAGTGCGCCGGCCGACTCCATCACTGCGGACCGCTTCCGCTCCCTGGTGCTGCTCGACGCCAACTTCGATCCGGAGGGATTCCGGGTCGCCGTCGAGGGCGACCGTGTCGTCGGTGCGGCCTACGCGGTACGCCGTCTGACACCGATGGCCGGCACCGACCTGGAGCCGGAGCAGGGCTGGATCCCGTTCTTCTTCGTCGACCCGGCCGCCCGCGGGCGGGGCCTCGGCCGCCGACTGCTGGCCGACGCCCTCGACTGGCTGCACGGCCAGGGCCGCACCCGGGTGGACTTCTCCGCGTACACCCCGAACTACGTCCTGCCCGGCCTGGACGCCGATGCGTACCCGGAAGCGGCCCGGCTCCTGGAGTCGCTGGGCTTCCGCACGCTGTACGAGGCTGCGGCGATGGACCGCGGCCTGGTGGGCTATCGCTTCCCGCAGGAGGTCGCGCGCCGCGTGGAGGAACTGGCGGCGAAGGGGTACCGGTTCGCCACCCCGTCCGACGACGACCTGGTGGATCTCTTCGCACTCGCCGGGAGCCACTTCGGTCCGGACTGGGCGTGCACGATCCGGGCGTGTCTGGCCGGGGGCACGCCGCTCGACCGGATCGTCGTCGTCCGGGACCCTTCGGACCGCATGGTCGGCTGGGCGATGCACGGGGCGTTCGACGGGGTGGACGAGCGGTTCGGCCCGATCGGCGTGCTGGAGGAGATGCGCGGCACCGGACTCGGCGAGGTCCTGCTGCACCTGGTCCTGGAGAGGATGCGGGCGCGCCGCGCGCACTCCGCGTGGTTCCTGTGGACCGGCGCGCAGTCCCCGGCGGGCC
>NZ_JBEZBN010000143.1:0-1180 GCF_040647115.1 Streptomyces sp. NPDC044571 | reverse complement strand
AGCACGGGCACATTCGGAGCGAGCCAAACGGCAGGCGCAGGAGCTCAGTGGCCGCAGGCCGGCTTGGGGTGGTCGAGGTAGGCCCAGGCAGCGACCAGACCTGGCAGGCGTACAACAACTACGGCGGCCAGGACCTCTACGACGGCGGGGGACCCGCCCCCGACGGCCGGGCGTACGAGGTCAGCTACAACCGGCCGATGGACATCGGCGGGGAGAACGGGATCTACGGATCCGAGTTCCAGATGATCTCCTGGCTGGAGCGCAACGGGTACGACGTGAGCTACATGTCCGGAATCGACATGTCGACCCGCGGCGCGACGCAGCTGCGCAACCACAAGGTCTTCATGTCCTCCGGACACGACGAGTACTGGACCCAGGAGCAGTTCACCAATGCCCTGGGCGGGCGCCGAGGCGGAGTCCACCAGACCTACTTCAGGGGCTACGTGGTCTTCTGGAAGACCCGCCTCGCCCCGAGCATCGACGGCTCCGCCACGGCGAACCGGACCCTGGTCTGCTACAAGGAGACCAAGCTCTCCTTCCCCCAGCCCAACGGCGTACCCGACCCCAGCGGCATCTGGACGGGCACCTTCATGGACCCGGCCGGCGCGGCGAACGGGCGGCCCTACCAGCCGCAGAACCAGCTGACCGGCTCCCTGTTCAGCGTCAACGGCTACCGCAGCGACGCGATCACCGTCCCGGGCTCGTTCGCCAAGATGCGGCTGTGGCGGGGCACCACCGTCGCCGGCCTGAGCCCCTCGCAGACCGCCACCTTCCCCGTCGGCACCCTCGGCTACGAGTGGGACAGCGACGTGGAGGACGCGGCCCGCCCGCCCGGTCAGATCCAGCTGTCCTCGACGACGGTGGACATCAACGACGGAAAGCTGCGGCTCGACTACGGCAACACGTACGGGAACGGCACCGCGACGCACAGCCTGGTCGCCTTCCGGGACCAGACCTCCCACGCGCTCGTCTTCGGCGCCGGCACCGTGCAGTGGTCCTGGGGCCTGACCAACATGCCGACGGGCAACCCCGACGACGCGGTGGTCACCGAGGACAAGCGCATGCAGCAGGCGACGGTGAACGTGTTCGCCGACATGGGCGTCCAGCCGGGCTCCCTGCAGACGAACCTGGTCGCGGCGACCGCGTCCACGGACACCACGGGGCCCGCCGTCACGGTGAC
>NZ_JBEZBN010000142.1:0-1184 GCF_040647115.1 Streptomyces sp. NPDC044571 | reverse complement strand
ATTGTCCTCATCCGCACCCCGTGCGTCACTGCGGTTCCAGGTCAAACTGACCGAGAAATTGGCCACCGTTGCGGTGCTGGCGATGACGACGCCGGCTTCGGCGGACAGCGACACACCGAACTCCAGCGTGATCTCGTCCGGTGCGTGGGCCAGTCCGCGGAACCTGCTCACGAAGCTGTCCGCCACGGGCCGTACGGTGTCCAGCATCGCGTCCAGCGACTGCTCGGCCCGCGCCATGGACCGGCTGCCGCGGCCCACCCGGACGAGGCTCTCGTCCACTTCGTGGATCTGCACCCGGACGAACTCGTCGCTGCCCTCGCCCACCGGCACCTCGACCGTGCGCACCAGACGGTCACTCATGAATCCTCCAGCACTCGTCACCACCGACCGCAGCAGGCTAACCGCCCACCCGGCCGGGGCGGAGGCCGAACCCGAGGCCGGTTACCGCGCCTTCACGGGGTGGTACGCCGAAGCCGCGACGCGAACCGCACCCTGCTGCACGCGCGCCTGCTAGGCGGTGACGAGGGCGAGGGTGAAGCCGTCGTAGCCCTTGGCGCCCACGGTCTGGATGGTGGTGGCCGTCAGCCGGGGGTGCTCGGCGATGAGCTCGGTGAAGCGGCGTACTCCCTGGACGCGGGGGTCGGTGTCGGCGGGGTCGGTGACGGCGCCGTCGCGGACGACGTTGTCACCGACGATGACGCTGCCGGGGCGGGTGAGATTGAGGGCCCAGTCCAGGTAGTCGGGGTTGGAGGGCTTGTCGGCGTCGATGAAGACGAGGTCGAAGGGGCCGTACCCCTCCCCTGCCAACAGGGGGAGGGTGTCCAGTGCCCTGCCGACGCGGATGTCGACGGCCTGGTCGAGTCCGGCGCGGGCGATGTTCGCGGCAGCGGTGGCCGCGTACCGCTCGTCGGCCTCCAGGGTGACGAGCCGTCCGCCGTCGGGCAGGGCCCGGGCGAGCCAGATGGTGCTGTACCCGCCGAGGGTGCCGATTTCCAGGATGGTGCGGGCGCCCTGGATGCGGGCGAGCAGGTGGAGGAACTTGCCCTGGTTCGGGGCGACCTGATGCGGCGGCAGGCCCGCGGCGTCACTGTCCGTGGCGGTCGCGAGGAGGGCGGCGTCCTCCTCCACGAGGAGGCCGTTGAAGTAGTCGTCGACGGCGGTCCAGGTCTGCTGAGGCATAATGA
>NZ_JBEZBN010000141.1:0-1200 GCF_040647115.1 Streptomyces sp. NPDC044571 | reverse complement strand
GAGCACGCCCGCCCGCACCATCTCCTTGACGGGGTGTCGGTCCAGGTCGGTCACCGCGCGGGCCCGGCTGCGCCTCCGCCCAGGGTGCGGCGTGCAAGCCGTGGGTGACGGCGGTCCGCATGAGCTCGTGCCAGTGGGGGTGGAACTCCACCTCGTCGATGCGGTGGCCGTAGCGGTCGTGGGTGCGCAGCACCGGCGGGTTCTCGTTGACGAGGCGCCCCCATTCCGCGGCCTGCTCCGAGCCGGCGAGGACGCCCAGGCGGTGGATCTCGGGTACGGCCCACTCCGCACCCTCGCGGGAGACCGCCTCCAGCAGTGCGGGGTCGGCAGCCGCGTCGTAACCGTGGTGCGGGGGCACCTGGTTGGTGACCTCATGCGTCTGCGGCATCGTGTCCTCCCAGGGCACGCAGGGTGAAGGTGATCAGGGCGGGGATGACCTCGCCGGGGGCGGCGTCACCGTCGGCGAGCGGCCCGACGAGCGCTTCGGCGATGGCGCCGACCAGCGCGGCCGCGGTCAACTCGGGTGACTGCGCGGGCAGTTCACCGGTCGCCACGCCCGCGGCGATCTGCCGGGCGTACACGTCGCGGAACGCACGGCGGAAGACGAGCCGTTCGGTGTCGACCGCCGGGTCGGCGGGCTCGGCCAGCAGGGCGAAGGCGCGTCGCGGGGCCTGCAAGGCGCGGGCGGCGAAGGTCTCGACGGCGGCGGCCACCCGCTCGGCCGCCGTTCCGGGCCGGTCCGCGGCGGCGGCGACCGCCTGCACCTCGCGGGCCACCAGGGTCCGGAAGAGGGCGGCGGCCAGCTCGGACTTGCCGGAGAACGACTGGTAGACGCTGCCGGTGGAGATCTTCGCCTCGGCCGCGATGGCGGCGACCGAGCAGCCGGCGTACCCCTCGCGGGAGAGCAGGCGGACGGCGGCTTCGAGCACGCGGTCGCGCCGGGCGTCGAGGCGGGCCTGTACGGCAGGCGGTCGTCGGTAGGGCATGTGAAGGATTGAAGCAATGATTCACTGCTTCACGCCAGACCTCCGGTGGAGGCGGTCCGGTGGGGGCGGACGCCATGGCCGGGCGGGGTGACTGTGGCTGCGGCCGCCATGGGCACGGGCGGACGTTCTCGTACAGCGCCCGCGACTCGTCGATGACCGGCTCGGGCAGTGCTCCGGGCCAGCTGACGACCAGCTCGTGCCCATCGGCGTTCAA
>NZ_JBEZBN010000140.1:0-1205 GCF_040647115.1 Streptomyces sp. NPDC044571 | reverse complement strand
CCCGGAAAGACAACAGACTGCCGGGAAGCCCCCGGGGAATGGCCGGGGGGTGACAGTCCAGGAGCGGGCCCGTCAGCGATCCACGGGCCGGTTCCCGCCGCCATGTCCCCATCCGGGGCCGATAGGTCCCCTTTCCGAGCCCAGGCCGGGTCAAGCCGCAGCCGACGCCATTGAGATGGGCAACGGGGACCCGCAGGGGCCACCATCGCGTCAGATCGCTACACAGCCCGTCTCGGCATAGCGTCCCCGGCCCGTCCGGGGTCGCTCATAGCCGCGAGAGATCGCTACACAGCTGATCTCGGCATAGCGTCCGCGGCCCGTCTGGGGAAGGCGCGATAGATCGCTACACAGCGGGGCCTGGTTTGGCGTCCGGCGGCCGTCTGGGGGAGGGGAGGGGCACCATCGACGCAGGTATGACGCCAGTCATGCGTCTGCGTCTGGTTTGCCCCAATTTGACGGCCGGTTGGTCGATGGATGGGCTCTTGACTGAGCGTGATGACGAAAAGCTTGGCATCCGGCTCCTTCTGGGCCCTTTCGGCCCTCCAGATGCCCACGAAGAGGCCGTCAAGGTCTCCAGTGGGCCGCCGTGGGGCCTGAATGGCGCCTGGATCGGTCCAGATTGCAGTCAGCGGCTTGTCTGATGCCAACAGACGGCCCACGAGTCATCCCAAAGGCCTCGGTAATGCTGAAGAGTTGGTCGTCTCGTCCCATCAACCCCAGACGGGCCGCGGACGCCATGCCGGGCTCGGCTGTGTAGCGATCCGTGGCGCCTCTCCCGGCTATGGACGGCCGTCGGGCGCCAACGGAGACAGGCCCTGGGGGATCTGTGGCGGCCTATGAGCAACCCCAGACGGCCGCCGGCCGCCAAGCTGAGACCGGCTGTGTAGCGATCTATGGCGGCTTATGACCAGCCCCGGACGGGCCGGGGACGCTATGCCGAGACGGGCTGTGTAGCGATCTGACGCGATGGTGGCCCCTGCGGGTCCCCGATGCCCATCTCAATGGCGTCGGCTGCGGCTTGACCCGGCCTGGGCTCGGAAAGGGGACCTATCGGCCCCGGATGGGGACATGGCGGCGGGGATCGGCCCGTGGATCGCTGACGGGCCCGCTCCTGAACACGAACCCCCCGGCCATTCCCCGGGGGCTTCCCGGCAGTCTGTTGTCTTTCCGGGGCGGGCCGGGCAGTCAAGGGTGGCCGAAGGCCA
>NZ_JBEZBN010000139.1:0-1262 GCF_040647115.1 Streptomyces sp. NPDC044571 | reverse complement strand
GGGGCACATCGGCGTCGATGGTCGGGCATTAGGGATCGACGGCTGTGATCAGCTCGGCGCGGGCTGACAGCACCAGCTGCTGCCGGTCTTCGGGCATGCCTCTCGAATCCCTGGAGCGCCTGTGCCGTTCAGTCCATCTTTCAGGGGCCACTACAACTCAGACGACGCCCATCAACTGCACACCACTCAACCGACCTGCACAATTACACCTGACCGGGTCCGCACACCCGTGGTTCAGTGCTCGCAGAGGGAGAACTCCCGTTCGTAGAGCTGCTCGTTGTGTTCGTCGACGAAGAACTTCCTCTCCTGCATGAGTACCTCGCCGTACGTCTTGGCCTGCCCAGCGTCATGGTCGAGGTGTCGGACCAGGGCTGCTGCGGCGGCACGTCGGGGGTCGAGACGATCCGCTCCGCCGGGTCGTCCAGGAAGAACGCGAGGATCTTGCGGTGTCCCGGGCGGATGGGGTCCGCGAGCCGGGGTACTCGGGCTTGTCCGGGGTGAGGTGGACGATTGCGAGCTTGACGATGACCTGGAGTCGGCGGCCGCGCAAGTCGACCCGGGCGGATGCGTCGGGCAGTGCGGGCGGGCTGAAGGCGGGAGCGTCCGGGACGATCGGGCGGCGGTTCTCCCACCAGGCCTCATAGGCCTCTTCCCAGGCAGCGCGGGCATCCATGTAAGCCGCGTTGTCACTGTAGGACGACTGGCGCGGATACTCCGGTTCCGAGTCGTACCAGCCGTAGGGATCGGCCTCGATCCGCAGGGGCCGCGGGTGCCGCAGATCGGTGAGCACGTTCTCGAACAGCGGGAGCAGGCGCGCGAACACGTCCGGCAGGACGGACGCCAGGGCGCGATGCTCCTCGGGGTGGACGTTGTTGACGTACGAGCGGAAGGTGACGGCGCCGTCGTCACTGACGTCGACGTCCGTGGGCAGCCACTGGAACCTCTCCGAGAACTCGTACTTCGCGTAGTGGTTCGTCGGGTTCTGCCAGGCCCGTTCCGGCCCTCCGCTCACCTCCCGCACCAGGCAGAACAGTGAGGGGTGCACGAGATCCAGCACCTGACCCCCGGATCCGGGATGCCAGTCCCGCTCCGCTTCGGGGACCTCTTCCAGAACCCGGACCGCCTCCCGCAACCGGGACCCGAGCTGCTCGTCGACGAGGGTGTCCGACTGCCAGACACCGTCGACCGCGGACACCTCGATGCCGGTCCGCGCGTCCCGCAGCGCGGCGTAGTGCCCCAGCTCGGCGAGCACGTAGCGCACC
>NZ_JBEZBN010000138.1:0-1288 GCF_040647115.1 Streptomyces sp. NPDC044571 | reverse complement strand
GCACCCGGCTCGGGCACCATCTCCATGCCCGTCCCGCCCGCTCGCAGGAGGCAGCCCCCCATGAGATCACGCCCGGTCCTCAGCGCGCTCGCCCTCGTCCTCGGTGTCCTCTTCGCTCCCGGTGTGGGCGTCCTCGGCGGCGCCACGGACGCCCGGGCGGCCACCAAGATCAGCCATGCCACCGCGACCTCGATGTTCCGCAGCTCCGGCATCACCTGGTCCTCGTCAGGAGGCTGCTCGGACCGCAACAACCCCACCTGTACGTCCTTCGAGCAGCTCAACCTCGCCACGGCGCAGGGTGCACAGACCCTCAAGGGCGCCAGCGGCTGCGCGCTGAACATCACGGGCGGCACCGAGGCCGGGCACGCCGCGGGCACCTACTCGCACTGGAACGGCTACAAGCTGGACTTCAGCAAGTACACCTGCCTGGGCGGCTACATCAAGAACACCTTCACCTACATCGGGCTGCGCGGCGACGGCGCGCCGCAGTGGCGGTCCGGCGCGGGCAACGTCTACGCCGACGAGGGCAGCCACTGGGACGTGACCTTCTACAACTGCGGCGGCTGCTGACCGCGGGGCCGCCCCGGCCCGGCGGCCGCGGCGGCGCCTGCCGCTCGCCTGGGCCCGGCGGCTACCAGGCCTGCATCGGCTCGCCCTCCACGTGCCGGTGACGACCGAGTTGATGACGGCCGTGCAGTCCATCAGGATGTCGTGCGTCTCGAAGCCGTCCCGGTTGCGGCGGCCCGCGCGCAGGTCGCGCAGCGGGCCCAGGCGGTCCTCGGCGGCGGGCAGGTTGGCCAGCAGGTCTTCCTGGAACAGGTCGAGGAACTCCTCGTAGAACGCGGGCGAGGAGTGGTAGGTGACGAAGTCCTTCCAGACCTGCGCCATCGCAGGGTCGCCGAGGACGGCTTCGGACATGTGGTTGTAGCGCTCGTTCGAGGTGATCGGCTTGCCGATCCGCTCCCCGATGTACTCGGCGGTCGGCACCGACTTCGACAGGGCGTCGTAGAGCTCCTGCGGCAGCGCGTTGCGGATGACGATGTGCGGGAACGGGTCGCGGCGGATGTCGTCCTTGGTGACGCCCGCCACGATCAGTTCGGCGAGCGGGCGATGAGATCGGGCGGTCGGGGCGTGGCGCCACCCTCCGGAGGACGCCGGGCGGGTGTGGTCCGGGCCGGTCTGTACGATCTGTCGGTCCGAGCCCGCATCAGCAGGAGACGCACACCATGACGATCCATCGGCCGGGGCTGCCCGGAGACCTGCCGCCCGCGGAAGTGCTCTGGGCGCG
>NZ_JBEZBN010000137.1:0-1289 GCF_040647115.1 Streptomyces sp. NPDC044571 | reverse complement strand
GCCCCCGTGGCCCGAGTAGGTGAACAGCAGGATGTCCCCGCTGCTGAGCTTCCCGGCGGCCGTGCGCAGGGCGGCCGTGATGTTGTCCGCGGTGGCGTCCTTGGTCAGGATCACGGTGTCGTCGAAACCGGCCGCCCGGGCCAGGGCCGCCATATCGCGCGCGTCGTTCTCGCAGGCCACGAGTTGGCCGTCCCAGCCGCCGTACCTGCGGGGGTCGACATGGTTGAGGCCTACGTGGATGGACAGTCCTGCGGGCATGGATCCTCCTGGGGGCGGGTTGGTGCTGCCTCGCAGATGCTTCCGCGGCACGAGGGCAGCGCAACCGCACGCCGCGCAGCGCCCCCCGATCGGCCCGCCCCCTTTCGCCGCCTTGCCGCCCCCCACCCCGGGTGAAACCATGACAGGGAGCAATCGGTCCGTCTGCTGCCCCTTGGGGGCGGCCGGGTAGGTGCGGTATGCCGCTCACCGAAACGGAATGGTGCCTGGTCACGACCTGGGTGCGGGACTACTTCCTCGACACTCTCGATCCCCGCGACCTGCTCGCCCAGTCCGGATTTTCCCGGGAGTTCATCGGAGAGCTCCCCCTGACCAACAAGAGTGCACCGAACGCCGTCGCGCTCGTCCGCGCCGTGCGCCGAGACATCCTCAACCAGCGCCTCCTCCTCGACGCGCTGGCCGGCCTCGATGAACTCCGCTCCCTGGCCGCGGGGACGGAAGCCGCGGCCTTCGCCGCCCGGCTGCGGGAGGACGAGCAGGCGCACGCCTCCGACCAGGACCACTTGCTCGCCGGTGTCCTCAGGAACGGCACCGAGGTCTTCATCGACCGCGACGAGCTGCGCAAGAGCCTGCGCGAGTTCCTCGACGACCCGGAGAAGACGGTGCTGGTGGTGGACGGGGAGCCGGACAGCGGCCGCTCGTACACCTACAGCCTGATCCGCCACCTCGGTCAGCACCGCGGATTCCGCCCGGTGCGGGTGACGCTGTCGCGCACCTCGACCGCCAAACAGGTGGTCCGGCGACTGGCGGAGTTCGTCGAGGACCCCCGCGCGCCGATCTTTCCGTTGAATCCGGCACAGTTGAACGATCCACTGCCCGTGCTCGAAGACGAGGTCTACCGGCTCGTCAGCCGCGCGACCGCCGCGGACGAACAGTTCTGGTTCGTACTCGACGAGTGCGACAAGCTCGACCTGACCTCCGACGTCTGGGACTGCATCAGCCAGCTGGCCCGGGCCGTCTTCGACTTCACCCCGGTACGGGAGGAGACGGTGCCCCGGCTGGTGCTGCTCGGC
>NZ_JBEZBN010000136.1:0-1304 GCF_040647115.1 Streptomyces sp. NPDC044571 | reverse complement strand
GGGAACCAAGGCCGCAGCAGAAGCCCTGGGCGTCTCCCGTCGACCCCTTGCACACGACGTCGGGGACGGCGGCGTTGCCGGTCGCCATGGTGGCGACGAACCCTCCGGCCGCCAGTGCTCCCGCGACGGCAGAGAGCACGATCTTCTTCTTGGAACTCATAGTCCGCTTCCGGGACATTGACACTCCTCGATCCGATGGACGCTGTCTCCCTGTCCTTCATACGGGCCGGCATCACGAGCGAGTGCAGTCTTGTCACCGCCTCACAAATCCCTCCTTGAGGAGGCCTTTGGGCTCTGCGCGGCAGGCCGCGACGGGAGCAAAGCTCATGGGGCACGTCCAAAAAGGCAGGTCACAACCCCTACGTCTTACGAGGTCGACGCGTGTGCGGCGCTCACACCAGCGGTCTTGATCGACGCGCGGCCGAGGAAGCACAGGCAGCCTTAAGGTTCAGTTGATCCGCCCTTAACCAGCCGAAGGCAAAAGGCAGCGACACCCGGAGGCATCAGAGCAGTTCCCCGTCCCCGCCGGACGGATTCGGCTGACACGGAGGTGTGGCGATGGGATGGCTCTGCGCGAGTGGCGACACAGCTCTGCGTCTACCCGGAAGCCGGATCCCGGGTCATGCCGACCCCGCGCATCACTGCCTGCGAGCGAAGGTTGTCGACGGTCCGGCATCGCTCTGCTCCCGTGTCAGGAGCTCCCCCAGGTGTTCTCGACCTCGGGGTCGGCGTTCATTCGGACCTGCGGCGCTCGCCCAAGCCGTACCTGCTGCGCGATCCGCACGACCTACACGACTCGCCGTCCCCTCCGCGCGTCACTGCAAGGGTTTCAGTGGAGCGAGAGCGGGTGGGACCGCTGATGCCGGTCAGGTGGGGCGAAGCTCAGCCCGTTCTCGTCGAGAGCGTTGAACACGGTCACCCGACTCGTCTCGAAGACGAAGCTGACGTCGACGTTTTCCTGAGCCAGATTCCTGCCTGTCCACTCCAGTAGTTCGACCCTTCTGAGGGACAGGCCCCGCAGAGCGCGTAGTGCGGGAACAGGATCGGTACGCCCCTGCAGGTCAAAGCCGGGCCATCGGACCGGGGTACTGGGGTACTGGGGTCGATCGTGTTCCACGTGAGGGAGAGGTCGGCGAACTTGTGATGATTGATCTCGACCTGCTCGCCCTCGAAGTCGAACAGGACCGGGCAGTCGCAGAACCACTCGTCGTCCTGACGGTCCCAGACCATCCAGACTCTCGTCAGAGTCCGGCCGCCAAGACCACGCAGGCGGGGCGCATGCTCTCGTACGACGTCACTGCGGC
>NZ_JBEZBN010000135.1:0-1330 GCF_040647115.1 Streptomyces sp. NPDC044571 | reverse complement strand
GCCGGACGCTGGAGGAACCCTTCCTGGAGGCGCTGCGCGCGGACACGCCCCGGGGCGGCGGGGTCGAGGAGGTCTTCGACGCGCTGCTGGTCGAGCCGGTGGACCACACGGACAGCGTCTCCGGTTTCCTGCAGCGCGACGGCGAGCTGTGGCAGATGCGCGAGTACGCCGCGCTGCGGTCGCTGTACCACCTGAAGGAGGCCGATCCGCACGCCTGGGTCATCCCCCGGCTGACCGGGCGGGCGAAGGCGGCGATGGTCGCCGTCGAGTACGACGAGTTCGGGGCCGGCCGGGCCGAGCGGGTTCACGCGCAGCTGTTCGCCGAGCTGATGGCGGACCTCCGGCTGGACACCGCGTACGGCCACTACCTCGATGCGGCACCTGCGCAGGCGCTGGCGTCGACGAACGTGATGTCGCTGTTCGGCTTGCACCGCGCCCTGCGCGGGGCGCTGGTGGGCCACTTCGCCTGCGTGGAGGTGACCTCTTCGCCCGGATCGCGGCGACTGGCCGCGGCCATGCGGCGCCTGGAGGCCGGGCCCGCCGCCGAGCACTTCTACGCCGAGCACGTGGAGGCGGACGCCGTGCACGAGCAGCTCGTACGCCGCGAGGTCATCGCCGGGCTCCTGGAGTGCGAGCCGCACCTCGCGGCCGACGTCGCCTTCGGCGCGCAGGCGACGACACTGCTGGAGGACCGCCTCGGCGGCGCGCTCCTCGACGCCTGGCGGCGCGGGGACTCCGCCCTGCGGCTGCCCCTCGCGGTGGCTGCCTGAGGCCGGCGCCCCGCCCCGGTCCTCTCGAACGGCGGGTAGGGGGCCGGTGGGCGGGGCGTCAGGCGGGCTCAGACGGCGGGGCCGGGGCCGAGGACGAAGCCGCTGCGGGGGCGGGTGGGGATCCGGTTCAGCGGGATCGTGAGGTCCTGCCCCGACACCGGGCTCCGGTCGAGACGGGCGAGTTCCGCGGCCAGGGCCGCCAGCACGGCGACGGCGACGTCCTCGCCGGGACAGCGGTGGCCGGTGCGGGGATCGCCGCCGCCCTGCGCGATCAGTTCGGCAGCGCCGGGCTCGCGGCCGAGGAAGCGCTCCGGCTCGAAGCGGTAGGGCCGCTCGAAGAGGACGGGATCGTGGTGGTGCCCGTAGACGTCGAGCAGGACGAGGGTGCCCTCGGGGATCCGCCGGCCCGAAAAGCCCAGGTCGCCGGCGGCGAGGCCGCCCACGAAGGGCACGAACGGGTAGAAGCGGCGGACCTCGTGGGCGAAGGCCCGGGCATACGCGCCGTCGTCCGCGCGCAGCCGCTCGCGCAGGGCCGGATTGCGGTGCAGGGCGTGTGCGGC
>NZ_JBEZBN010000134.1:0-1335 GCF_040647115.1 Streptomyces sp. NPDC044571 | reverse complement strand
CTGCCGGGAAGCCCCCGGGGAATGGCCGGGGGGTGACAGTCCAGGAGCGGGCCCGTCAGCGATCCACGGGCCGATCCCCGCCGCCATATCCCCATTCGGGGCCGATAGATCCCCTTTCCGAGCCCAGGCCGGGTCAAGCCGCAGCCGACGCCAATGAGGTGACCATCCGGGACCGGAAGGGGCCACCATCGCCCCGAATTGCTACACAGCTGGTGTCGGCATAGCGTCCGGCGGCCGTCTGGGGCTGGTCATAAGCCGCCACAGATCGCTACACAGCCGATCTTGGTTTGGCGGCCGACGACCGTCTGGGGTTGCTCATAGGCCGCCACAGATCCCACAGGGCCTGTCTCCGTTGACGCCCGATGGCCGTTTGCAGCCGGGAGAGGCGCGACGGATCGCTACACAGCCGGTCTCGGCTCGGCGTCCGCGGCCCGTCCGGGGTTGATGGGACGAGACGACGAACTCTTCAGCGGCTCGGGAAGGGAAGCCTGGGGCTGGGGATACGACGGTGTTCGTGACTCGTCTCCTTGCGGGCCGCCCCGCCCTACCCGCCCCTGGGTGCCGGTCCGGGCATCCGTCCGCCGCATCAGAGAAGTCCACTGACCGCAATCTGGACCCATCCAAGCGCCATTCAGGCCCCACGGTGGCCCATTGGAGACCTTGGCGGCTTCTTCGTGGGCATCTGGAGGGCCGAAAGGGCCCAGAAGGAGCCGGATGCCAGGCTTTTCGTCATCACGCTCAGTCAAGGGCCCATCTGTCGGTCAACCGGCCGTCAAATTGGGGCAAACCGCAGACACATGACTGGCGTCATGCCTGCGATCCATGGCGCTCATTCCCCGCCCCAGACGGCCGCCGGACGCCAAACCACGCCCCGCTGCGTAGCGATCTGTGGCGCCTTCCCCGGACGGCCGCCGGGCGCCAACGGAGACAAGCCCTATGCGATCTATGGCGGCCTATGAACAAGCCCGGACGGGCCGCGGACGCTGTGCCGACATTGGCTGTGTAGCGATCTGTGGCGGCCTATGAGCGACCCCGGACGGGCCGGGGACGCTATGCCGAGACCGGCTGTGTAGCGATCTGACGCGATGGTGGCCCCTGCGGGTCCCGATGCCCATCTGATTGGCGTCGGCTGCGGCTTGACCCGGCCTGGGCTCGGAAAAGGGGACCGGTCGACCCCGAATGGGGACATGGCGGCGGGAATCGGCCCGTGCATCGCTGACCTCCCCGTCCCTGAACACGAACCCCCCGGCCATTCCCCGGGGGCTTCCCGGCAGTCTGTTGTCTTTCCGGGGCGGGCCGGGCAGTCAAGGGTGGCCGAAGGCCATCGCGAAGCGA
>NZ_JBEZBN010000133.1:0-1356 GCF_040647115.1 Streptomyces sp. NPDC044571 | reverse complement strand
CTGCAGGCAGGCGAGTTAGCGTCCTGCGGCCTGCGTGTGGTCGCGGTCGCGCCAGGCCTGTTCCCATTGGCGGGTCAGGGAGGGGTAGACGATGAGGTGCCGGAAGGGTGCGATGGCGGCCATGTAGAGCCGGCCGAACCGTCCGTTGGGTTTGACGAGGACGGCCATCCGCAGCTCGTAGTCGCCGTTCGCTCCCTGGACCCAGCCGAGGTGCATCACGGTGTGCACCGTCTTGTTCGCCAGCTCGCGCGCGGCCTCCCGGTCGAGCTCGTAGACCGCTTTGAGCGGCATGCCGTCGTGGTCCGGGCCGCGGCGGCCGTCGCGCAGGTCGCCGGGCAGGCGGTCGCGGAGCGAGACGACCCGCTCGCCGACGCCCGCCGACGGCTTGTCCCAGCCGAAGAGTGCGCCGAGCTTCCAGCGCGCGGCGAACAAGGCCCGCACCAGCCAAGGTTGTTTCGCGGGTCCGCCGGCGGCCTGCATCGCCGCGAGCATCGTCGGGAAGTCGTCGGGGCCGGCCCCGGGCGTGCGGAACGACCACACGTCCTCGACGGTGAAGTCGGGCGCGAGTTCGTGGATGTGCCACGGCTGCTCGGTGTGCGCCGTCTCTGCGAGTCGTGACACGGTGGGACCCTTCGTCTATACGGCACCGTACATTTCATGTGTACGGTAGCGTACAAATGCAGTGTGATCAATGGAGTTGCCGCCGAAGTCCCTGCCTGGGCCGATCGGGTGGCACATGCCCGGCCGGGCCGTGTGATGGCTGGTGTCGGTGCGCGGGCCGGGGTGGAATGGGGCGACCGGGGTCGCGACCGCTGGACGGTGGTCCCGGCAGGCTGTCTCCTCGCCCTTGAGCCGTCACGTCGCCAGGGGGCGGGGGGACGGCCCACGGGGAAGGCCCTTCCGCGGCACGTGCCTGGATGTGGTGGAGAGTCGGACGGGTACGGCGGCGAGGGCCGCCACCTCTGGGGAACGGAGATACGGCATGCGGGCGAGCGTGGGCGACCGGATCGTGGTGCACGGGCGGATCGTGGGACAGCACGACCGGACGGCGGAGGTCATCGAGGTGCTGGGCGAGAACGGCAGCCCGCCCTACCGGGTCCGTTTCGAAGACGGCCACGAGACCCTCATGAGCCCCGGCCCCGACACCGTGGTGAGGCACCTCGCGGTCGAAGACTGACGCCGCGAGGGGCCGGCGAGGGCCTGCCAGGCAAAGGTCGGGTCCTCGTCACCTCACGGCGGCGGCCACTCACCGCAGCCGGAACTCGTCCTCGTCGGCCAGGTCCAGCGCGTCAACGAACTCGACCCCGTCCAGCTCGGCGAGCCGGTCGGAGGCGTCCATCGCCCCGTCCTTGTCCG
>NZ_JBEZBN010000132.1:0-1379 GCF_040647115.1 Streptomyces sp. NPDC044571 | reverse complement strand
GAACGGCGCCGCGGCCGAAGAGCGTGTCCAGCACGGGCCCCGGCAGGGCGCCCTGACGCAGCACGTGGTGCTCGTCGTAGAAGAACTCCACGGCCTCCCGGCCGTGCAGGACGACCGCGCGCCGCCCCATCAGACGGGTGCGGACCGGCCGTCGGGTGTCGTTGCCCCGCCGCAGGTCGGGCAGCCAGGCGTAGCCGTGGGCCAGCAGGGAAAGAGTGCTGTCGATCATGGGGTAGGACATGCCGGGCGCCTACCCGCCGGGAAGATCCGCACGCGCGTCGGCATTCGGGGCGTCTTGGCGGCCGCCAGGTTTCGGGGACGTCTCAGTGGTAAGGCGTGCCGCATGACGCAGAAGGCAGCACTTCCGACGGAGCGGGACCTCCCGGTCGATGACACGCGTCGGCTGCCCCACGACCACACGCAGGCGATCCTGGAGACGACCAAGCGGGTGGCCGCCCTCCTGAAGGCGTCCGGGCAGCCGTTCGCACTGGCCGGCAGCGTCGCCGCCTTCGCCCACGGGCTGCCCGCCGGCTTCCAGCACGACACGGACTTCTGTGTCCGGCCCGAGGACGCGGACACGGCCGTCAAGGCGCTGGAGGACGGCGGCATCGCGATGCGCCGGGCACCGGAGGACTGGCTGGTCAAGGGGCGCTCCGGCGGCGAGGAGATCGACCTGATCTTCGAGCTCGCCCGGCGGCCCGTCAGCACGGAGCTGCTGGAGCGGGCCGTACTGCGGCCGGTGGACGCGGTGTGGATGCCCGTCCTCTCGCCCACCGACCTCATGGACAGCCGTCTCGCCGCGCTGTGCGAGCACTACTGCGACTTCGGGGACCTGCTGCCGATGGCCCGGATGCTGCGCGAGCAGATCGACTGGGACCGGCTGGGCCGGGTCCACCGCTCGGCCCCGCTGGCGGACGCGTTCTTCTACCTTCTGGAGCGGCTCGGGGTCATCGATCGCCCGGAGGCGACGCCATGACGGCGGACGACATCATCGAGTACCGCATCGCCCATCTCCTGGAGCGCCTCGCCCGCGAGGACGTCGCCGAACTCGGGCTGCGGATCGAGGCCAGGGGCACGCACACGCTGATCTCGGGATGCGTGAGCAGCGCCGACACCCGGGCGGAGATCCTGCGGATCGCCCGGGAGGAGCTCGCCGGGCTGGCGTGGCACGAGGACCTGACCGTCAACCGGGCCGATCCGCCCGGCCGGGCCGAGGAGTTGTCATGATCAGGGTCGCGGCCGTCGGCGACATCCACCTGGGCCCGGGCAGCGAGGGCCGGCTGCGACCCGCCTTCGCCACCCTCGGTGAGTGCGCGGACCTGCTTCTGCTGGCCGGCGACCTGACCCGGCACGGCACGGCCCAGGAGGCCCGCGTGGTG
>NZ_JBEZBN010000131.1:0-1380 GCF_040647115.1 Streptomyces sp. NPDC044571 | reverse complement strand
CGTCTGCCAGGCGGACGAGCTGTGCCGTGACGGCAGTACGGAGGCGGTCCGCCGGAGTCCGCTCTACGAGCGTGGCCAAGTCGAAGTCACGTACCGACGTGACGGCGCGCTGCGGGCCTCTCACGCGCAGGTCCTCCAGGACGGGCAGCAGCAGTGCGCTCGTAAGCTCGGCCTCAGCCTCGACCTCCCGCTGGTACGGGATCCCGTACGTCTCGCACACCTCGGCCAGCAGCCCGACGGACGGGACGGAAGGGTCGGACCTCGGCGGCGCCCCGGGCAGCAGTCCGCCGAGCGGTCGGGCGGCAGGTCCGACCACGTGCCCGGACGCATCCAGTGGCACCCGCAGACGGCGCGAGGCCTCCGGCCGCATGCGCCCGTCTTCGTAGACGGTCAGGGTGATCGGCGACCTCCCTTTCGACAAGGCCACGGCGCGTGAGCCCGCCGAGACCCGGTGCAGTACCTCGGCACGCTCGAACTGCGGTGCACCCGCCTCCTGGACCGCGTACGCCCACCCGCCGGCCACGCCGGCCCGGACCATCGGACGGTACGCCGCCCACGGCGCGGCGCCCGATCGCTCGGCCTGTTCCCGGCTACGGGGCCGGACCGTTCCGGAAACGGCCCCCAGCCGGCGCAGCAGCTCGGCGGGATCGAGCCCTTCGACGAAGAGCAGGTCAGGCTCGTCGAGAGGCCGCGGCGGCGGGGTGGATCCGCTCCGGGTCCAGACGAAGTGCCCGCCGTCGGATGCTGCGACGCCCTGCTGCGGGAGAACGGGCGATCGTTCCGGTTCGGACGCCGTGGCGGCGAGCGCCAGAGGAGATACGGGATCGGGGATGACGCTCTTCTCGCCGTCCCACACGAGCACGCCCTCGAAGGCCAGGGGGATGCGGTGGCCGAACGCCCCACCCTGTTCCAGGGCCTCGGCGAAGTCGGCCAGGGTGTGACGCAGACCGAGCCACTCGGTGAAAGACGGGCTGTCCTCGTCGAAGTACCGGCCGACGCGTCCGAAGTCGGGTCCTGGACGGCAGACCAGGAACAGCCCGTCGCAGGCCTGCCGGCCTATGCCGAGGCTGATCGGAAGCCAGTCCCGGCGCCAGGAGCAGGCGAGCTCGTCGTACTCCTCGGGGTCCTCGCCCAAGACGTTGTCCGCACCGCCGGCGTCCTCACCGATGCGCCGGAGGCGTTCGGTGCACTCGACGATGTCGGCGAGGCGGGAGGGCGGCCCGTAATACGCCAGCACCGGGGCGCCTTCGGCGAGTTCGACCCCGTCATGGCAGAGCAGGGAAGCGACCAGGTCCGCGGATGGTGACGGAGTTGGCGCCGTACGTCCTGGTCGCGACGGACGGCGACGAGGTGATCGGCCGCGGGTTCAGCGTGCCCTTC
>NZ_JBEZBN010000130.1:0-1418 GCF_040647115.1 Streptomyces sp. NPDC044571 | reverse complement strand
CAGCATCACGCTGACGCTCGCGTCGCCCAGCGTCAGCGCGGGCTGGGAGGCCACCAGCGGCCCGCCCTGCATGGCGTGTTCGAGCAGCAGCAGGGCGCAGATCCCCGTCGCGCCGAAGGCGTACGTCTGCCAGGCGGTCAGGAACGCGCCGACACCGCCCTCGCCGAGCAGGGGCACGGAGTCCTTCATCAGGGCGGCCGTCAGGGCATAGCAGATGGCGGTCGCGCCGCCCAGGCAGCCGGCCCGGGCCCGTCCCGGCGGTCGCCGCAGTCCGGCCCCCGCCAGGGCCACCGCCGCGCCCGCGCACGCCCCGAGGGCCGGGAACCACCGGTCGAGCGGTACGTGGGTGCGGTTCCCGTCGGGCGAGGCCGCCACCAGCGCCACCCCCAGCCCGACGACCACCGCCGTGACGGACAGCCACAGCGCGCCCCGCAGCCGCTGCCGCGCCGCGAGCGAGGCGATCATCAGCGCGAGCGGCAATTCCAGTACGAACAGCGGCTGTACGAGGACCAGCGCGCCCGTGGCCAAGGCGGCGGCCTGGCCCACTCCGGCGGCGATCACGGCCAGGATCCCGAAGAGCCACACGGGCCGTTTCAGCAGGTCGAGGACCAGCCCGGGGCGGAAGCCCTTGCCCTGCGGCACGGTGAGCGCGGCCCGGCGCTGGAGCACGGTGGCCAGGGCGTTGCTGAAGGCCGCGAACAGCGCGCAGAAGACCGGCAGGACGAAGCCCATCCGCCGATCCTCACCGGGCCTGCCGCCGTCCCGCCCCGCCGACACGCTCCCGCAGTGCCGATTCCCCCTGTCCGGGCCTCACGCACCGGTGCCGACGCCGGCCCGGTCCAGTGCGAGGGAGGCCAGCGCCTGTGGCGCGCCGGCCTGCCCCCGGATCCCGGGAAAAGCGTTGATGTCCACGATCAGCGGGGTGCCGCCGCCCGAGTCGATGACGTCGACCCCGTAGACGTCCAGCGCGAACGCCTCCCCGGCCCGGCGCACCAGCTCCGCCCAGCCGTCCGGCAGTTCGGCCACGGCGAGCGGCCGGGCCTCCCGGTCGGAGCCGGGCGCGAGTTCGGAGCGGCGCAGGGCGGCGAAGAGCCGGTCCCCGATCGCCCACAGCTTGTGGTCCCAGCCGCTGTTCGGGGCGAACTCCTGGACCACCACCGGCTCCTCGGGCCACGCGGCCGCCAGCTCCCGCAGCCGCACCGGGTCGCCGACCCGGGCCACCAGGTCGTGGCGGCGGCTGTAGCGGCTCTTGACGACCACGGGGGAGCGCAGCGGGCCGCCGGATGCCCAGGCCGAAAGGGTGTCGTACGTACGGGTCCCCGCGAACGGCAGTCCGGCGCGCGCCGCCAGCTCCGCCATCGCCGTGCGGTCCTGGCAGAGCGTGGTCGCCGCAGCGGAGTTGACCACGGGCACCCCGC
>NZ_JBEZBN010000129.1:0-1474 GCF_040647115.1 Streptomyces sp. NPDC044571 | reverse complement strand
GGGCCCGAGGGGGGTTCAGTCGGCCTGGCCGTGCGCTTGCCTGGGGAGGCAGAACATCAGGGCCCACATCACGGCGAGGGTGCCGCCGGCCCACCAGAGGACACCGGTGAAAGCGGTGCGGTTGAGCGCACCGTCGGGCGAGCCGCCGGTGGTGGAGAAGAACACGAGGGCGGTCAGTTCGGTGCCGAGGGCGATGCCCGGATGCATGGCGGTGTTGAACAGGCCCGAGGCGGCACCGGCGTTCTCGTGCGGGACTTGGCGAGCGACATGTCGGCGAGCGGGCCGCTGACCGTGCCCAGGCCGTAGCCGAGCAGCAGCGAGGCCACGGTGAACAGGGCGCCGATGAGGAGGACCTTGCGTCGGCCGTGGATGTCGCCGAGCCGCCCGCCATCAGCCCGACAGCGACGGTCAGTGAGTAGCCGGCGGCCGGCCACTGGACCGATCCGACCGTCCGGACCATGAGGCAACGCCCACCTCACCGGCAGAATCGGCCCTTCGCCCGAGCGTGCGCAGCACGTCCGAAGGAGTGCGGTCCGGGCGGCGCCGCAGGAGGGCGTGCAGATTGCGCAGGGGTGGTGCCGGCGGGCGTCGATGGGGGTCCGCGACGGTCTGCCGGAGGCCGGTGGGAGGCCCTCCCGGTGTCGTGAACCCTTCCTTGACAAGGTAGGGGGGCGCCCTCAAACTGACGTTGCGTTCACCGCAATTCGTTTCGTTATACGCACCGGAGTGTCATGATGATTCCCGCGTGCCGACTCGCCGACATCCCGCGAGGCGAGGCCTGCCGGCTCGATTTCGATCCGCCGATCGCGGTGTTCCATACCGAGGATGGCGAGGTTTATGCCATCGACGACACATGCACCCACCAGGACGCTTCGCTGTCCGACGGCTGGCTGGAGGGGTGTGAGGTCGAATGCCCCCTGCACGCCTCGAAGTTCGACCTGCGCACCGGAAGCGTCGGCTCCCCGCCGGCCAGGCGTCCCGTCCGCACCCACCGGGTCCGCGTCGAGGACGGCATGGTCTACCTCGTGCCGTCGGACGCGGCGCCGAACCTGCTGCCCAGTGCGGCCGTCCGCCGGGCCGAAGGCCCCGTGTGAAAACAGTGGCGGTCGTCGGTGCCTCTCTGGCCGGCCTGTCCGCCGCCCGCTCGTTGCGGGAGCAGGGATACGACGGTCGGCTGGTCCTCATCGGTGACGAGTTCCACCGCCCCCACGACCGGCCGCCGTTGTCGAAGGAGTCCCTCGCCGGGGAGATCGACGAGGACGCGCTCGCACTTGAGGCGGAGGGGGAGGACCTGGCGGCCGTGGGGGAGCTCGGTGCACGAGCCGTCGGCCTCGACGCCGGATCGCGGGGCGAGCACCACGTACGGCTCGCCGACGGCAGGTCGGTCCGCGCGCACGGGATCGTGATCGCCACCGGCGCGGCGGCCCGGACCCTGCCCGGGAGCAGGCGCCTCGACGGCGTACACGTCCTGCGC
>NZ_JBEZBN010000128.1:0-1480 GCF_040647115.1 Streptomyces sp. NPDC044571 | reverse complement strand
GTCCCGTCGCCACGGGTGATCGGCTGCCGCGCATCTCAGGCCTCCTCCCCACCGTTCTGCTCCGCGAGCGCCGACTGCGCCGCCGCGATCTCGGCATGGACCCCGGGGCTGTGCTCGGCGAGGTGGCGCAGGACGCTGCTCATCTGGGTGCCGACGTTGACGAACGCGGTCGTCTTGCCCTGGAAGTTGACGTCCTCGACGCGCCGCGCCCCGCGGTGCAGCGCCACCACCTGCCAGTCGTCGGTGAAGACGGGCGATCCGGAGGAACCGCCGCGGGTGTCGGTGAAATAGCGGATGTCCTGCTCGTCGGCCTCGTAGACCAGGTTGTTGCGCAGGGCCACCCGCTTGGGCTGACCACCGGGGTGCTGGATGATGTTGACGGCCACCGGCTGGTCCCGGTTCACGGTCAGCGGCTCGGTCGCGACCCGCAGCGCCGGGCGCGGGGGCTGGGCGGCGGTGAGCCGCAGGACGGCGTAGTCGAGCCGTTCGTCCCAGGCGACCAGGTCGCTGGCGGCCACCTCCTCGGTCTCCGTCCCGTCGGCCCCATAGTCGAAGCGGGAACGGGAGTTCTGCGCCTGCAGCAGGAGGTCCGCCGGGTCCACGATGCCGCGCTCGGTGGCGCTGCGGGTGCGGGCGTTGACCACGTGGTGGTTGGTGACGAGCAGGTCCGGGGCGATGAGCCAGCCGGTCCCCGCGTGGGGGAAGCCGTTGGGCTGCAGCGGGGCGCCTGCCCGGTACGGGAGGACCTTGATCCGGGCGACCGAGGTGCCCGCGTGGTCACCGCCGCGCAGGAACTCGAAGGGGACCGTGTCGTCCCAGTTGATGATCTCTTCCTTCGTCTCCCCCGCGAGCGGCCCGGCCGGTACGTCGGGCTCGCCGGCCGCCTCCCGCGCCACCTTGTCCAGCGCCTGCTGGAAGACGGCGAGCGGTCCCGCCTCGGCGGTCTGGGAGATCGCGTTGCGCAGCCAGACGTCCAGCGGCACCGAGCCGTCGACCAGCCGCTCCACGTGGTTCATCTCGTTCAGGTCCGAGCGCACCTGCCTGCCGGGAGCCGCCACGAGAGGCAGCGTGCCCCGGTACCGGGGCAGGATGCCGTCGAGCAGCAGCGGCCGGACCGAGGGGTCGGCCAGTCCGGCCTCCAGGGCGGCGTCGGTCAGGCCGACGATGTCCTCGATCGGGAGGTAGGCGTGTTCGCTCATGGTCGGTCAGGCCGCTCGCGGGCCGTTCCTTTCGGCCGACGGGGGTGGTGCCGGCGTGGGCTGGGCCGGACAGCCCGAGTCCATGGCGGTGGCCACGCCCGAGAGGAGTTCCCCGCTCTGGTCGCGCAGGACGAGCAGCCGCCGGGCGATCCGGTCGAGGCTGCCGCGACTGCGCGCCTCGCGCAGGGCATGCGCCGGTTCCGGCTGGTGCACCGGCTGGTCGCCACCGGCTGCGTTCCCCAGGATCTTCCCGACGGTGTGGCGCAGCGCGGGCTGGCGGG
>NZ_JBEZBN010000127.1:0-1482 GCF_040647115.1 Streptomyces sp. NPDC044571 | reverse complement strand
GCCGTACGCCCGATGCTCGCCGAGGCGGCGCACCGCGTACCCCTCGTATGGGATCCGCACCCGCGGGGCGGAGCTCCCGTGCCGGGGGCCCGTCTGGTCACCCCCAACGCGGCCGAGGCGGCGGCGCTCAGCCCGGACGAGGGCGACTCGCTGGGGGCCCACGCCCGGCGGGGCGCCGACCTGGCCGAACGGTGGGGAGCGGCCTCGGTCGCGGTCACCCTCGGGGACCGGGGGGTGCTGCTGGCCCGGGCGCGCTCGACCGCACCGATGCTGGTCCCCGCGCCCTATCGGGCCGCGGGCGATCCGTGCGGGGCCGGTGACTGCTTCGCCGCCCTCGCGGCGGCCGCGCTCGCGGACGGCGCCCTGCCGGAGGAGGCGGTCCAGCAGGCGGTGGCGGGGGCGGCCGCGTTCGTGGCGGCCGGGGGCGCCGGCGACCCCGCGCTGTGGCAGGGCCCGGCCGCCGGCGCCGACCCCCGCGCGGACGACGACGTCTTCGCGCTCGCCGAGGCCGTACGGGCGCGCGGCGGCACGGTCGTGGCCACCGGCGGCTGCTTCGACCTGCTGCACGCGGGCCACGTGGGGCTGCTGGACAGTGCCCGGCGGATCGGGGACTGCCTGATCGTGTGCGTGAACTCGGACGACTCGCTCAGACGGCTGAAGGGGCCGGGGCGTCCGCTGACGCCGCTGGAGGACCGGATGCGCGTCCTGGCGGCGCTCGCCAGCGTGGACGCCGTGGTCGCCTTCGAGGAGGACACCCCGGCGGTGCTGCTGCACTCCCTGCGGCCCGACGTGTGGGTCAAGGGCGGCGACTACTCGGCGGAGGACCTGCCGGAAGCCTCGGTGCTGCGGGCGTGGGGCGGCCAGGCGGTCGTGCTGCCGTACCTGGACGGACGGTCCACGAGCCGCCTCGCCCGCCGCGCCGCGCATGCCGCCGCGGTCAGCAGCAGCGGTGAGAGCGGGTGAGGCCCGGAGCCGGCGGGGACCGGCGATGACACGGGCCGGTGAGCCGGGCCGAGGGGCCTCCCCGGCCGGGCCGCACCCAAGGCCCAGTGTCCTGGTGCTGCGCGCGCTGGGGCTGGGGGACCTGCTCACCGCAGTGCCCGCGCTGCGCGCCCTGCGCCGGGCGCTGCCCCACCACGAGCTCGTCCTGGCCGCCCCCGACCGGCTGGCCGAGGCGGCCCGCGCCACCGGGCTGGTGGACCGCCTGCTGCCCGCGTACGCGCCGGGGCGTGCCGTCCCGGGCGAGCTGGACTGGTCCGGGCCGCCCCCGGACAGCGGGGTCGACCTGCACGGCAACGGGCCGCCGAGCCGGCTGCTGCTCCAGCGGCTGCGACCGCGCCGGCTGTTCGGTTTCCGGCATGCCGAGCTGCCGGAGATCACCGGGCCGCATTGGCGTGCGGACGAGCACGAGCGGGTGCGCTGGTGCCGGCCGCTGCTCGGTCCGGCAGTCCCGTGCTCCACCCACCCCAAATCCGGGATGAA
>NZ_JBEZBN010000126.1:0-1506 GCF_040647115.1 Streptomyces sp. NPDC044571 | reverse complement strand
GGCCCCGGTGCGCGTCGCCAGCCAGGTCAGCGCCTTGTCCCAGTCCACGTCCCGGAAGGAGACCACCAACACCCGGAGCTCGCCGCTCTGCTCGGACAGGGCGGCGCCGCGGCAGCCGACGGCGACCGCGGCCTGTTCGCCCAGCGCAACAGCGGTGACCACATCCGCGTCTACGTCATCCAGCGCGTCCCGGGCGACTGGATCACCGCCGGCGGCCTCACCCCCCACGACACCGACGGCATCCGGGCCCTCCTCCTGGACCGCTACCGCGACTGGTCACCCCGTATGCGCCGGCTGATCACGGACAATGACGGCCCTTACGTCGACCGCCCGATCCACGCCCTGCCCGTCCCGCACACCTGGGAACCCAACCCCACGGTGACGCTGCTCGGCGACGCCGCCCACCTGATGCCCCCGCTCGGCGTCGGAGTGAACCTGGCCATGCTCGACGCCTGCGAACTCGCCCTCGCCCTCGCCCACCACGACATGGCCGAAGAGGCCATCCGCGCCTACGAGAAGACGATGCTGCCGCGCTCGGCGCAGATGGCTCGGCTCCTCGACGGGGGAGCCGAGCACCTGCTGTCCACCGAGCTGCCCGACTTCGCCCACGCGGCCGAGCACTGACGCAGTCGGGCTGACGTTGTCGGGGAAGTCAGCGCTTGAAGGCGTCCTTCCCCTTTTCCTTCGCTTGCCGGGCCTTGCCCCGGGCCTCAAGGGCAGTGCCCTTTGCCTCGGTGCTCTTTTTGCCCAGGGTGTGTGCTGCCTTCCTCACCGACTTGCCGACCACTTGCTCGGCCCGGGCCTTGATTTTCTCACTGGCACTCATGTCCGACCCTTCTCTCACAGCTGGGGCACGAGGGGAAACAAGCTCGTTGTACTGCGCCGGCGCTCCGCGGACTCCCGCGGGTGGCGAGTGGTTCCGTCATCGACCTCGGCGGTGAATGAGCTCCAAGGCAACATCACCTCCAGTCGAAGCCGACGGGGCAACACGGCACGGAACGCGGCGCGCAGCACATGCCGAAGAGCCAGTCCCACGGCCCGTGCCATCAGCCGTGCCCCCCACCGTGTGAGCCGCACGGAGATCCGGCGGAAGAGGGCCTGCGGCGTCCAGCGAGCGAGCCACCGGCGACTGATCCGCTTACGTCGGTGCCTCCTCAGGGCGACCTTCATGAATGTCGCCGGCCGACGACAAGACGGTAGATCAACAGGAGAATGAAGGCGCCGACAATAGCGGCGATCCACGTGGAGAGCTCGAAGAAGCCGTCTACGGAGTCGACCCCGAAAATGACCTTGCCGAGCCATCCGCCCAGAAGAGCGCCGGCAATGCCGATCAGCGTCGTAACGATGATCCCGCCAGGGTCCCGGCCCGGCATCAGGAACTTCGCGATGATTCCGGCGAGCAGGCCCAACAGAATCCAACCGATGATGCCCATGATTTCCTCTTATCAGCGCACGAAGCCTGTGTAACACCATCTGCGCGATTTATGTGATTTCAAACATGGGAAA
>NZ_JBEZBN010000125.1:0-1508 GCF_040647115.1 Streptomyces sp. NPDC044571 | reverse complement strand
GGGTGGATTGCGCCTGCGGAGGGTGACCCGGCAGCGCGGGACACGGCTCCCGGGGGGGTGCCCGGTCAGAATGTCCGGGACCGCGCTCAGTCACCGACTCCGGACCCCGAGGACGCACCCATGGACACCGATCCCCTCTCCCGGTTCCTCCAAGCCCTTCCCCCGGCGAAGCGGGAAGCCGTCGAACAGTTGCCCGAGGACCGGCAGGAGGCGATGGCCTCCGAGTGGGAGAGGCGACTCAGTGACGACGTCTCCCTCCTGACGGTGAGCGAACTCGACCCGCACGCCGCGGAGGCCCGGGCGGCGGAGGAAGTCGCCGGGGAGGGCCTCTGACAGCCCTGGACGAGCTGCCGGCCCGACGGCGGGCCGCTCAGGACAGGTGGAACCGGTCGTGGTGGGCGGCCAGCCACGTACGGAAGTCCTGCAGGCCCGGATGGAGCGCGCGGACGGCGTCGAGGTCCCGGGCGGCGGTGAAGATCCGCTCGCAGTCCGCGTAGTACTGGAACATGTTGCCGGCCTCCTCGGCACCGGGGAATCCGAGTCCGCGGAACGCGTCGGGGGTCAGAGGGCGGTACCGCACCGGTTCGCCCAGTGCTTCGGTCATCGCCGCGGCCATCTCCGCGACCGGCAGGTGCTCCCCGGCGATGCTGACGGTGGCGCCGATGAAGTCGGTGCCGCCCTTGAAGACGGCCAGCGCGATCCTGCCGATGTCGTCGACGGCGATGCCGGAGAGCTTGCTGTCACCCATCGGGTAGATGAGCTCGAAGGCGCCGTCCTCGCCGCGCTGGGGGGCGGACGAGCCCAGCAGGTTCTCCCAGTAGAACGTGGCGCGCAGGAACGTCGTCGGTACCCCTGCATCGATGAAGAACTGGTCGGCCTCCGCCTTGCCGTCGAAGTGCGGCACTTTGTAGGAACCCTGCAGCGTCGGCATCCGGTCGTCGTCGAGCGGAATGCAGTCGCGCGTGTCGTCCAGCGTGGACCAGATCGCGTGCTGTACCCCGGCGTGCCCGGCCGCCGTCGCCAGTGCCGCGGCCTGCGCCTTCTCGTGCGCCGCGGACATGTCCGCCCAGAAATCGGTCACCAGGAAGGCACCGTAGGCGCCTTCCAGCACCGGTCCCAGGCTGGCCTCGTCGTCCATGTCGGCCCGCACCACCTCGGCACCGAGCCGTTCCAGCTCCCTGGCCCGGTCCGAATCCGGTCTGCGGGTCACCGCCCGCACCGAGAAACCGCTGTCCTCGTCCTCCAGGACCGCCCGGGCCAGGGCCCCGCCCTGCTGGCCCGTCGCACCGAACACGGTGAGGATCCGCCTGCCGTCCGCCATCGCCCGCACCTCTCCCTGCCGCAGCCACCGGAAACACCTGCCAGCGAACCTACGGCCGCGGACCCGGCGGCAGCGTCGTACACGCCGACAGGCCCCCACGGCACCCGGATGCACCTCCCCGGGTGCGTCGAGCACGGGGAAGCGCGCCCCGAGGCTCGTGCGTAGTGGACGGAGGCGACGAGGGCCG
>NZ_JBEZBN010000124.1:0-1541 GCF_040647115.1 Streptomyces sp. NPDC044571 | reverse complement strand
GACAACGACGACCGGACCACCGGCTCCTGGAACTGGGACCGCTCCAAGGTGGTGGCCGGGGACTTCACCGGTGACGGCAAGGCCGACGTCGGCGTGCTCTACGACAACGGCCAGCAGAGCGACGGCAAGAACATCACCGCGCTGTGGACCTTCACCAGCACCGGTGCCGGCTTCAACGGCCCGGTCAAGAAGTGGGACAACGACGACACCATCACCGGCTCGTGGAACTGGGACCGCTCCAAGGTCACGGTCGGCGACTACAACGGTGACGGCAAGGCCGACGTCGGCGTCCTCTACGACAACGGTCAGACCGAGGACTCCCGCAACGTGTCCGCGCTGTGGACCTTCACCAGCACGGGCTCCGGCTTCAACGGCCCGGCAAAGAAGTGGGACTCCGGCAGCGACAGCTGGAACTCCAAGAGCAGCAAGATCACCTCGGGTGACTTCAACGGCGACGGCAAGACCGACGTCGGTGTGCTCTACGGCTACGGCCAGCAGGACGACGGCACCAACCGGACCGGCCTGTGGAAGTTCACCAGCACCGGTGCCGGCTTCAACAACCCGGCGATGAGCTGGGACAGCGCCACCACCTTCGGCAGCTGGAACTGGGACGCCAGCAAGCTCGCCTGACGGGCCGACCGCCCCTCGTACCGGGGCGGCGGGGACCCACTCCCCGCCGCCCCGGCCCCGTTTCCCACCCCGCGCCGCCACACCTCCAGCTCCAGGAGCAGAATCCCGATGTCCCGCCCCGCCCCGCGCACCCGCCTCGCCGCGGCAGTCTCCCTCGCCTCCGTCGCCGGCATGGCCGGCGCCCTCCTGGCCGCCGCACCCGCCACGGCCGCCTCGCTCTCCACCTGGGACAAGGTCGCCCAGTGCGAGGCCACCGGGAACTGGCAGGCGATCGACCCCACCGGCACCTACTTCGGCGGCCTCCAGTTCTCCCAGTCCACCTGGCAGGCGTACGGAGGACTGTCCTACGCCTCGCGGGCGGACCGCGCAACGAAGCAGCAGCAGATCCTGATCGGCGAGAAGGTGCTCAAGGGGCAGGGCGAGCGGGCCTGGCCGCTGTGCGGGCCGTCTTCCGGGCTCGGGGCGGACCACGCCGACCCGTACCCCGACCCGGTCCCGCCGGTCTCCAAGGTCACCGGCCCGGGCGCGGGCACCGTTCTGACCGGCCCGGTCGCGCTCACCGCCTCGGTGACGGACGCGGTCGGCACGCCGACCGGCGCCACGTTCTACGTGGACGGCACGGCGGTGGGCACGGACACCGGCGCCGGCCCCTCGTACACGGTCACCCTCGACACCGCGGGTCTGGCCGACGGCCCGCACACGCTCACCGTGAAGGCCGTGAACGACGCCGGCCAGACCGGGCCCGCTTCGGCCGGGGTCTCCTTCTTCACCGCCAACCGGTCCACGGCCACCCAGGCCTCGGGCGACTTCAACGGCGACGGCAAGGCCGACGTCGGTGTGCTGTACGACTACGGCCAGGAGGACGGCGGCGGCTTCCGCACCGGCCTGTGGACCTACACCAGCAACGGCAC
>NZ_JBEZBN010000123.1:0-1542 GCF_040647115.1 Streptomyces sp. NPDC044571 | reverse complement strand
CCCCCGTTATGTTTTTCGCGGTCCTGCAATGGGGCCGCCGGCCTCCGGGCCCGGTATGACTGTGTCCCCTCTGTCGCATGGATGACCTGGGGGGTGGTGTCGCCGGGCCCGAGGGGTGCCGTCGGAGACGCTGATGAGAGACCCGGCCACCGCCCGGTCCGGCGCAATGCCGGGCAGTTCGCGGGCGGCAGGTCTGCATAACGTGGATGCGCGAGCACGGTGCCACCGCCATGGCCAGCACGGTCACGACCTGGAGAGGGTGCGATGTTCGACATCGAAGGCGTGGGCGTCTTCCTGGGGATGGACGTCGGCAAGACGGCCCACCACGGTCACGGGCTCACGCCGGCCGGGAAGAAGGTCTTCGACAAGCCGATGCCCAACAGTGAACCCAAGCTGCGGGCCGTGTTCGACAAGCTCAAAGCCAAGTTCGGCACCGTGCTCGTGATCGTGGACCAGCCCGCGTCCATCGGCGCTATGCCGCTGACTGTCGCCCGCGACGCGGGCTGCGAGGTCGCCTACCTGCCCGGACTCGCGATGCGGCGGATCGCTGATCTCTATCCGGGCGAGGCGAAAACGGACGCGAAGGACGCGGCGGTGATCGCGGACGCGGCCCGGACGATGCCTCACACTCTGCGTTCGCTGGAGCTGACCGACGAGATCACCGCCGAGCTCACGGTGCTGACCGGCTTCGACCAGGACCTCGCGGCCGAGGCCACCCGCACCAGCAATCGGATACGCGGTCTGCTCACTCAGTTCCATCCCAGCCTCGAGCGCGTGCTCGGGCCCCGGCTGGATCACCCGGCCGTCACCTGGCTCCTCGAGCGATACGGATCCCCGGCCGCTCTGCGGAAAGCCGGCCGCCGCAGACTCGTCGAACTCATCCGCCCGAAAGCCCCGCGCATGGCCGCGCGTCTGATCGACGACGTCTTCGACGCCCTCGACGAACAAACCGTCGTGGTCCCGGGAACCGGCACCCTCGACATCGTGATCCCGTCACTGGCCGCCTCACTCGCCGCCGTCCATGACCAGCGCCGGGCACTGGAAGCCCAGATCAGCACCCTGCTGGAGGCCCACCCTCTTCACCCGGTCCTGACCTCGATGCCCGGAGTCGGAGTCAGGACCGCCGCAGTCCTGCTGGTCACCGTCGGCGACGGCACCGGTTTCCCCAGCGCCGCCCACCTCGCCTCCTACGCCGGCCTCGCCCCCACGACCAGATCCTCGGGGACCTCGATCCACGGCGAACACGCACCCAGAGGCGGAAACCGGCAGCTCAAACGCGCGATGTTCCTCTCCGCCTTCGCCTGCATGAACGCCGACCCCGCCTCCCGCAGCTACTACGACCGGCAACGCGCCCGCGGGAAAACCCACACCCAGGCCCTCCTCCGCCTCGCCCGCCAACGCATCAGCGTCCTGTTCGCCATGCTCCGCGACGGCACCTTCTACGAGTCCAAAACCCCCACCGTCACCCTCGCCGCATGACCATCCCAAACACCCGCATACCAGTCACCACGTCCTTGACGAAAGACATAGAGACACCCCCCC
>NZ_JBEZBN010000122.1:0-1688 GCF_040647115.1 Streptomyces sp. NPDC044571 | reverse complement strand
GGGCGCGGCTCGACGGCGTCCTGCGCGTCCATCCGCCGCTGGACCTGCGGCTCCGAGCGCTCGACGACGAGCGGGCCCTGTCCGGGGTCTCCTTCTGGGACCTGTGTGCCGTCGGCGCGGCGGTGGCCTTCGTCCAGCACATCGTGGGCCTCGGCCCGATCGGCGGCGGCACCCTCGACAGTCCCGCGATCGACGCGCTGGCCTCCGCGCTCGCCTCCGCGCTGCTCGTCGGTGCGACGGGGACGGTGCTGTGGCGTGCCTGCGCCTCCGAACGCGGGGGCGCGCCGCACGTGCGGGAGGCGGGGCTGGGGCTCGGCGCCGGACTGTGCGCGGTGCAGCTGCTGTCGCCGACCGACACGCTGTTCCTGGCCATGCTCGGCGGCAGAGGCCTGTCGGTCTTCCTGCCGTACTCCGTCCTGCTCGGCCTGTGTGCCTGGGCCCTGGCGGCCTGGCTGGCGGTGGTGGCCCGCCAGTGGACCCCGGTCCTGGAGCGTGCCCGCCGCCCGCGGCTGCTGATGGGTGCGGTGCTCGGTGTGGCCGCGGCCGGGGCCGCGCCGGCGCTCGACTTCCTCTTCACGCTGCCCATGTTGATGATCTACGGCGCCACCTTCGTCTTCCCCTCCGTCCCGACCGTCGTGGGCTTCGTGGGAGGCACCTTCTTCCTGGTCGGCAGGAGACCGGAGTCCCTCGTGATCCCGGTGCTGCTGACCGGCGCGCTGATCCCGCTCGCGGGACGGTACGCCGCCGAGCGGCAGCGCAGGTCCGATCCCCGTACCGGTTTCGGGCCGCCCCTGCCCAGAGCGGGCCGGGCCGTCCGGCTGGGCGTCCCCCTCGCGTTCGCGACGGCCCTGCCGAGCATCGTCCTGCCCCTCTTCGGGCTGAGGCTCTCGCCGTGGGACCCGCTGCCGCTCATCGGCCTGGCCCAGCTGGGCGCGGCGGTCTGGGCCACGCGGGACTACGCACCGCTGCGTCTGGCCCGGGCGCTGGTGGCCGCGTTCAGCACGGGGGTCCTCTCCCTGCTGGCGTGGTTCGTGCTGGCCCGGTTGCTGACGACCTGTCTTCCGGGGCTCGTTCCGGGCCCCTGCCGTCCGCTTCCCGGCCTCGGCCAGCTGCGCGTGGTGCTCGTGGGGTCCGCTGACGGCGCGGCACTTGCATGGCTGCTCTTCACCGCAGCGGTGGCGCTGGGCGGTGCGCGGCTCCCCCGGCGCCGGCGGGCTGCCGCTGCCCGAACGGGCGATCTCCAGGGCCCGGGCGTCTCGAATCCGATCATGCGGCGTGAGGAGAGGCGGGCCGGAGAGGGAGCCGACGAGGGAGAACGATGACAGACCTGACCGCGGTTGCTGCTGCGCGCGCGAACACGGCCACGAGGTGCCGCACGGTGTCCGAGGCGCCCGCATTCTCGCTTGGCGTGTTCGCGGTGATCCTCTTCAATGCGCTGCTGCTGGGCGTGGAGACGTACAGCGGGCTGTCCCGCGCTTACAGCCAAGTCCTCGACTTGGCGGAGCAGTTCTGCGTAGCGGCGTTCACCGTGGAGATGCTGGTCCGGCTGGGCGCGCACGCCGACAGGCCGAAAGCTTTCTTCCGCGACCCCTGGAACGTGTTCGACCTCCTGGTCGTCTCCTCGGCGTTCGTGCCCTTCCTGCGGGAGAACACCACCCTGCTGCGGCTGTTGCGGCTGGCGCGCGTGC
>NZ_JBEZBN010000121.1:0-1804 GCF_040647115.1 Streptomyces sp. NPDC044571 | reverse complement strand
CAGTGACTGGCTGATCACCACCGGTGAACGCGGCAACCCCGCGACCCGACTGGACCGTCGCCACCTCCGGGCCGAATCGGCTCTGTTCGGACAGCTCATCGCCCACAACGGTCTGGCCGCGTACCTCGGCCGGCTGCATCCGATGCTCCAGTGGAAAGCACCCGTACTTGAGATTCCCGCATACCGGCCCTGGCAGGGGAGCACCGATGTGTACCTTGCGGGCCGGGATCTGGTCCTGGCACCCTCGGTGTTCTGCGGCTCCGTGCCCCAGCTCTTCGCCCGGCACCACGGGCGGCAAGTCCTGGTGATCTACCCCGTGTTACGCGGCTTGGCCGCCGCGAGCGCCATCTGGGCGGCCCCCGCAGGCACCCCGCACAGCAGCGCCGCCGTGCCCCAGCCCCTGATCGCCCTCCTCGGCCGTACCAGAGCCACCATCCTGAGCGCGATCGCCGACCACGCCCTGTGCACCACCACCCAGCTCGCCGCGCATACGAAGACGTCCCTCGCCAGCGCGAGCGAGCACGCAACCGTCCTCCGCCGTGCCGGTCTCACCGCTCTCACACGCGACCACAAGCACGTCCGGCACAGCATCAGCCCGGCAGGTCTGGCCCTCCTCAACACCACTGCAGCCGACCCCCCGTGACTTCGGCTCGCACTCTGCTGACTGCGGCGCTCAGCGCTGCGGGACGTCCTTGACGAACACGATGCCGTCGCTGTCCGCCAGGTGGGCCGGGTCGAACGAGGAGTAGCCGAACCACGGGGATACCCGGGGCGCGGGCGGCGTGTCGCCGAGGGCGGTGGCAAGCCGCGAGGCGTGGACGATGCAGCGGTCCTCCGGGAGCGCGTACAGGAGTCCTTCGAGGGTGTCCGGCGGCGGCGTGTCCACTCCCCTGTGCCGGATCGTGCCGAGGGCCGTGGCCACGAAGGCGTACTCCTCGCCGAGTCGGGCGCTCACCAGCGCACCGGCGCTCCACCACTCCACCCGCCCCTCCCACATCCGCATCGAGCTCTTCTCCCGCTGGAGATGGGAGTTGTGGGCGTGGACGAGTGCCGGGCCCCGGGCGGCGACGGCAAGGAGGTTGTGGGCCATCATCGAGTCCCGCAGCGCGCACAGGCGCGTCATGCGGGTCGGTGAGGTGTCGGCCATCCAGTGGTGGTAGCGCAGCAGGCCGGTGGCGGTGCGCCCATACAGGCACGCCCGGTCCCAGTCGTCCCGCGAGGTCGCCGTGATCAGGTGTGGCGTCTGTTCGTCGAGCAGCGCCGCCAGATCGTCGGCGAGCAGCCGCAGTTGACCGGCCTCGGCCGACCGCCCCACGGACCGGGTCGGGTCCGTCATCGCGGCGGGATCGGTCCACCGGTCGTCGGTGCCGAGCAGGCGGTCGAGTGTTTCCGCGGTGCAGGGGAGCAGGTCCGCGTCCACCCGGGCCGCGAGGTAGCCGTGGAGAGCGATGAGCGCCTGCCGGGGGCTCGCGGCGCCGGTGATCTCCAGCGGGCCGTCGAAACCGACGAACCGGAGCCGCTCCGACGCGGGCCGGCCGTCGTTGTGGGCGCGCATCCAGCGCACGAGCTCGCGGTTGGCCGCCGAGGTGCCCCAACCGTGGCTGAATCCGTGCTCCACCACCTCGTCGAGGACGCCCGTACCCGTAGTGACGTAGTCGTCCACGACCAGGCCCCTCATGCAGTCGCTTTCGATCGCGATCGTCCGGTAGCCCTCCTGCTCGACGAGTTGCCGGAAGAGCTCGTTGCGCAGGTCGAGAAAGCGTCCTCGCCGTGGGTGGGCTCACCCAGGGCGAGCAGCCGGGGC
>NZ_JBEZBN010000120.1:0-1965 GCF_040647115.1 Streptomyces sp. NPDC044571 | reverse complement strand
ATTCGACTGCCTGACCGTGCGCGGGGACGAGCTGTTCGAGCTCGTGGACGCATTCCTGTGCGCGGACGGCCCGGTGACGTCGCCGGTGGATCTGAACCCTGGTGGCCGAGCACCAGCGTGGTCACGGTGCGATGTACGAGGCGTTGAACCACGGGAACGTGGACGTACCCCGGTTGCGGCAGGTGCTGGCCGGTCTGCCGATGCCGCGGGCCGCCGACGGGCGCCTGGTCCTGGCAGTCGATGTCAGCAACTGGCTCCGCCCTGACGCGCCGACCAGCGCGGGACGCCTGTTCTGCCACGTCTACGGCCGCAGCGGACGCTCCTCGGACCAGTTCATCCCCGGCTGGCCGTACTCGTTCGTCGCCGCCCTCGAATCGGGCCGGACGTCCTGGGTGCCAGCTCCTGGATGCCGTCCGCCTCGGGCCCGAGGACGACGTCGCCGAGGCCACCGCCTCCCAGCTCCGCCGGGTGGTCACCGACCTGATCGAGATGGGCCGCTGGCACGTCGGCGACCGCGACATCCTCATCGTCTTCGACGCCGGCTACGACGCTCCACGCATGGCCCACCTCCTCGACGGCCTCCCGGTCGAGGTGCTGGGACGGATGCGTTCCGACCGCGTCATGCGACGGCCGACGCCCTCGCTCAGGGAGTACGCCCTGGCCTATCCCCAGGGCGGGCGACCGCCGAAGCACGGCAAGGAGTTCCGCTTCGCCAAGCCGGACACCTGGGGTGAGCCGGACGCGGCCACGACGCAGGTCACCAACCGATACGGCACCACCCGCGCGATGGCCTGGGACCGTATCCACCCGCGCCTGACCACCCGCTCCGCCTGGATCGAGCACACCGGCGAACTCCCCATCATCGAGGGCGCACTGATCCGCCTCCAGGTCGACCGGCTGCCCGGCGGAGGAGACCCGCTGCCGCTCTGGCTGTGGTCGTCCGCCACCGGCCGGACTGCGAGGACCTCGACGTGCGCTGGCAGGCATTCCTGAGGCGCTTCGACCTGGAGCACACCTTCCGGCTGATGAAACAGACCCTCGGGTGGACCCGCCCGAAGCTGCGAACCCCCAAGGCCGGCGAGCGCTGGACCTGGCTGATCATCGCCGCCCACACCCAGATCCGCCTTCTGCGCGAGGCCGCCGCCGACTTGCGGCGGCCCGTGGGAGAAGCCCGTCGAGCCCGGCCGACTCACCCCGGCCCGAGTCCGCCGGGGGGTTTCGGAACCTCCGCCCGCACCTGCACTGCCCGACCCGCGCGCCAAAACCCTCAACCCCCGGACCTGGCAGGCCACTTGGCTCGAAAAACTGGCGGCCCGCCACCCGTTACGACGTGGGTAAAACCGTGAAACGACCAGAGAGCATCACCGAACGAAACCGACACAAACCATAAAGAACAAGCTGAGGCATGCACGCACCGGCTCGCCCCCTGGCAGCAAACCCGGCTGCCCCTGGGCCCTGGGGGCGCCAGGGGGGCGTACGGGACTCCCAGGGACTCCCAAAGCAGTGTGCCTGCTCCGGTTCCTCGGGTGTGTCACAGGGTGTAGGCGAGGCCGTGGGTGGCTGCGATCTGCCCGCTGCCGTAGCCGGCGTGGATCTTGACGGGGTTGCCGTCGACGTTCTTGACCTTGAGGGTGGTGCGGATCTGGGTGCAGCCGCCGAGCTGGGACTTGGTGAGCTTGAGGGTGTTGGTGGCCGCCTGGTGGTGGCGGGCGTCGGTGATGTTCCACTTGGCCACGGGGCCCTTGATGGTGGCACCGCACACTGCTCCGTCCGGCATCTGCGGCTGGGCCTCGATCCACGTCTCTGCCTGCGTGTACGCGTACGCGGCCGTTCCGCCCGGACAGATGCGTGACTCGCGGATGCAGGTGGTCAGGTTCGCGTGAACGGACGGGTCTCGTCGGCGCTGTCGAAGCTCCTGCGCACCATCGGCGCCATGGCGGTACCTCCCGGAAAGAGCACGCCCCG
>NZ_JBEZBN010000119.1:0-2087 GCF_040647115.1 Streptomyces sp. NPDC044571 | reverse complement strand
GACGAAGCTCGGGTCGAAGATCCACGTCATCTGCGTCCCTGACGGGCTGCCGTCCCCGTCGGCATCTCCGGCGCCAACTTGCACGACAGCCAGGCGCTGATCCCGCTGATGCGCGACATCCCACCGATCCGCTCCCGCTACGACCCCGACGTCGGCGTCCGGCCAAGCTGCGGGCAGGCAGGGGTTACGACGCGCGGCACGATCTGCCGACGGCGGAGCGCTCAGCTTCGCCAGGCCCGCCCGCTCGCGCGGGACCTCCATCGGCCGTGGGAGCGGCCAGCGGAACCGAACAGGCTGACCCCCGCCCGGGTCCGGCGGGGGTTCAGGAACCTGCGGGCGAAGACGGAGGCACCGGTCGGTGCACCGAATCCCACCAGGCCCGGTCCCGGCCGTCCGTTGGGCTCGAAGAACCGACAGCCCGCCACCCGGTACGACGTCGGACGCGTCCTCGCCACTGGCGAGTCCTACACGCGACCCGCACACCACAAGGTCGGCACCAAGCCCTGACGCAGCTCAGAACCAAGTACAGCAGCGTGAATCTCCGGGCCGGCAGCATGGAGATCGTGCGACGATGCGTCGGCCAACTGAGCCGCGAGGAGGGATGAAGGACGATGGAGTACATCGACCTGGACGCACAGGTCGGCAACCTGTCAGGCGTTATATCCCCGGCTCGATACCTGGAGCATCTGCCCTCGCTAGCTGACGATCTGCCGGTCGGGGCCCGGGGCTTCGCGACTGCGCCAGAGCACTACGACTTCTCCAGCAAGCGGTGTGTAAAGGACCTGGAGGTCCAGCACATCCGCGGTCTCGGAGCTGATGGCCAGCAGATGGAGATCCAGTTCCGGCACAACTGCTGGAAGCACGACGAAGACCTGGTCATCCGCTACACAGGGGTCTCCAGCTTCGATGGCGGAAGCATCGGGGACAACGACTGGTCGACCATCGGGACGGTAATCCTCGACGAGGTCCTGCCCCACCAGAACGGTTGCAGTCACGAGATCGCGTTCTGGAACGGCTCATTCACCGTCGTCTGCCGAGATCTTGTCGCGATCTGGACCGAGGCGGACTGCCCCGACAACTCATAGACCAACAAGGCCTCCTCACGCACAGCCAACCCGCTCGCCGAGGTTAAACGGCAAGCTAAGACCGTGTCCTATGTGGTGAGGCGTCCTTGGTCTCGGCATGGGGCGGGGTGCAGCCTCGCCCTGAAGCCCGTGATCACGGGTCACCAAACGAACAACGTAAGGAGACACGACCGCCACCGCGGCCGTCACCTCAAGCCCCAACGCCTCCACGCCGAAAAGGCCTACGCCATCCCCACCTGTGGAGATGGTTACGCGGCAAACGGATCTGTGTCCGTATCGCCCGCAAGGGCGTCGAGTCATCGCAACGGCTCGGACGGCGCCGGTGGGTGATCGAGAGGACGTTGTCCTTGCTGACCGGCTACCGCCGACTCAACCACCGCTACGAACGCCATCCCCGCAACTACCTGGCCTTCCTCGGCCTCGCTGCAGCCCCCACCAGCTGGAAGAAGCTCGTTCACGTCATCATTCGGGGACACGGTCCTGTTGACCCATCGCGGTGACGAGGGTGGAGGAGACGTGAGCCAGGGCGGGGTCTGCAGCGATGAAGAACGTTTCGACTCCGGCCAGTTCGCGGTTCATACGGGCCATCGGCATTTCGTAGTCCAGGTCGGGAACGCCGCGGACTCCGCGGATGACGACGTCGATTCCGACTCGGCGGCAGTAGTCGACCAGCAAGCCGCCGGTGTGGGAGTCGACCGTGACGTTGCTCAAGTCGGTTGCTGCCGCGCGGAGCCGGTCCAGCCGTTCCGCGATGGGGAAGCGGCCGGTCTTGCTTGAATTGAACATCACGCACACGACGACCTCGTCGAACAGGAGGGCGGCGCGCCGGAGTACGTCCTGGTGCCCTTGAGTGACCGGGTCGAAGGATCCTGGGAAGAGGGCTCGCATGATCGGAAAGAGTAACAAGCGGCCGCCCCCGGTAGTGAAGTGCCAGGGCAGCCAAACCACCAAGATCATGCGTGACAGGGAGAACGACTGGCGGGCCGGGACAGACGCTTGATG
>NZ_JBEZBN010000118.1:0-2100 GCF_040647115.1 Streptomyces sp. NPDC044571 | reverse complement strand
AGAAGTGGCGTTTCCGGCGAATCGCTTCGCTGAGCGCTCGAGTCGGCTCTCGGAATGCACCACGTACCGTCCGATACCAGAACGAAACGCTCACTAAGACGTCGTTTCATTTGGTGAGGCGGCGGTGGCAGATGAGGACTGCGGCTATGCCGACGAAGGCGAGGAAGTGGTCGGCTTTGCGTTCGTAGCGGCGGTGGAGTCGGCGGCAGCCGGCGAGCCAGGACACGGTCCTCTCGACGACCCATCGGTGGCGTCCAAGCCGTTGTGAGGACTCGATGCCTCTTCGGGCGATGCGGTGTCGGATGCCGCGTTTGCGGAGCCATCGACGCAGGTGGTCGTAGTCGTAGCCCTTGTCGGCGTGCAGTTTCGCCGGCCGTCGCCTGCGGGGGCCACGGCGGGAACGGATGGGCGGGATCCCACACACGAGCGGTTCCAGGCCGAGGCTGTCGTGCATGTTGGCGCCCGAGATGCCCAGCGAGAGAGGCAGTCCGTTCCGGTCGGTAATCAGGTGAATCTTCGATCCCAATTTGCCGCGGTCGGTAGGATTCGGTCCCGTCAGTGGCCCCCTTTTGCCGCCCGCAGGCTGACCGAGTTGATCGCGCACCGCGACCAGTCCAGGTCACCGCGGGCGCCGAGTTCATCGAGGATGACGCGGTGGAGCCGGGCCCAGACACGAGCCCGGCTCCACTGGGCGAAACGCCGGTATACGGTCTGCCAGCTCGGGCCGAACACCGGCGGAAGCTGCCGCCACGTGCAGCCCGAGGTCGCCACGAAGACGATCGCGGCCAGGGCCTCGCGGTCACCGGCACGCCGTCGACCCCCACCTTGCGGGCGTATCACCTCTGTCGGCGGCACCACCCGCCGGAACAACACCCACAACTCGTCCGGCACCAACCGCTCAACCAGATCCGTCATACACGGTTCAACGAACGATCACGCCATAAGAAACGATGTCTAACGGTCGGCCCACCGCCCCCGGACGTGCCCTCAGACTCCGGCGAGGAAGGATCGGACGGCGGTGTGGACGCCCTCGGGGTCGCGCAGCTGGACAAAGTGGTCGGCGTCCAGGGCGGCGTACGTGGTGCGGGGGCGACGGGCGACCATCTCGGCGGCGTGCTCGGCGCTGAGGACCTGGCTGGAGGTTCCGTGCAGGAGGAGGGCGGGGCAGTCGACGGCGAGCCACTGCTCCCAGTGGTCGCCGTGGACGGCGTTCTCGGAGGTGACGGTGTCCTGCGGGTGGAAGGGCAGCCGCCAGCCTCCCTCGGACAGCGGACGCAGGGCGCCGCCGAGCATGGGGGCCGCCGGGCCCAGGGCGGCGAGGAGCTCCTCCCGGCTGTCGGCCGTGTAGGGGACGGACAGGACGAAGGCGAGCGGACTCACGTCCGCGCGGGGGAGGTCGGCGGGGGTGTCGAGGTTGATCAGGGCCTCCACGCGGTGGGGGAGCTCGGCCGCCAGGTGGCAGGCGTTGACGGCGCCGAGGGAGTGGCCTAGCACGGCGAACCGATCGAGGCCCAGGTGGTCGACGAGGGCGTGGAGGTCGGCGACGTAGCCGCCGCGGGTGTAGTCGGGGGCGCGGTCGGAGTCGCCGTGCCCGCGCTGGTCGGGGGCGATGACCCGCCGGCCGGGGCCGAGAGCGGCGGCCAGGGCAGTGAAGGAGGCTCCTTCGGAGAGGTGGCCGTGGAGAGCGAGCAACGGACGTCCGGTGCCGCCGTAGTCCAGGTAGGAGAGGGTGCGGCCGTCCAGGTCCAGGGCGGCGCGAACGGGCCGGGCGGTCCGCGTCGTGGTGGTTGCGGTTGCGGTGGTGGTCGTCATGGCGGGCTCCTCGTGGCGTGATGGGACGGCTCGTGGCCGCGGGGACTGCGACCAGAGCGGCTGCTTCCCCGGTGCCAGGACTATACGTACGTATATGACAGATGTTCAATACGCTTGTATGGATCCATGGAAGGGCATGCCGGTCGGGGGCGGCTGCAGCAAGCGGGCCGTGTGACAAGCCTGTGACAGTTCACGGACGGCGTCATGAACTCCCGAGGCCACTCTTTTGAGTAGGGACAAACCAGACATTCCGGTGAATGTCCCCCTGCTTCCGAGGGTGTGAGCAGA
>NZ_JBEZBN010000117.1:0-2283 GCF_040647115.1 Streptomyces sp. NPDC044571 | reverse complement strand
CCCGCCCCGGAAAGACAACAGACTGCCGGGAAGCCCCCGGGGAATGGCCGGGGGGTGACAGTCCAGGAGCGGGCCCGTCAGCGATCCACGGGCCGGTTCCGGTTGCCATGTCCCCATTCGGGGTCGACCGGTCCCCTTTCCGAGCCCAGGCCGGGTCAAGCCGCAGACGAGGCCAATCAGATGGGCAGCCGGGACCGGAAGGGGCCACCATCGCCTCAAATCGCTACACAGCTGGTCTCGGCGTTAGCGTCCGCGGCCCGTCTGGGGTCGCTCATAGGCCGCCATAGATCGCTACACAGCTGATCTTGGTTTGGCGGCCGACGACCGTCTGGGGTTGTTCATAGGCCGCCACAGATCGCTACACAGCCGATGTCGGCACAGCGTCCGCGGGCCGTCTGGGGTCGCTCATAGCCGCCACAGATCGCTGCACAGCTGGTACCGGCGTGCGTCCGGCGGCCGACTATGACCACGTTTCCGTCGCCAGGGGGCGGTTGACTGAGCGGGATGACGAGAAACTCGGCATGGGAGGGCCCGGGTGGCGGGGATGCCACCCGGGCCGACTTGCGGGGTCAGGCGCGGCTCCGCGGGCGGCTGTATCGGCGTACGAGGGGGGTTTCCACCAGGGCGTAGAGCGCCCAGGAGAGCAGCACCGTGACGACGGCTGTGCCTATCAGCAGGGAGATGCCGACGGCATTGGAGTACATCTCGGTACCGAGTGCCCAGCGCAGTGAGCACATCACGGTGTAATGCAGGAGGTAGAAGGCGAAGGAGATCTCACCCAGCCAGACCATCGTGCGGCTCCGGAACCACGTGAAGCGGTCCTCGACGTCCGCGATCGCCGTGGCTGCGATCAGCAGCACGATCGGCAGGATCATCGTGGCGCGCTGGCCGTAGAGGTAGGGCACGTGGAAGGTCAGTGCGTAACCACCGACGAGCAGCAGGGTCGACCAGACCATGCCGATGTTGCGCCAGCGGCCGTGCTTCACCGCGAGCGCGACGAGGATGCCGAGCGCGAAGTCGACCAGCCGGACCGGCGGCAGCACGTAGCTGAACCAGTACTGCGAGACCGAGGTGTCATGACCGCTGGGCACCCGCGGAGTACTCGGGAACAGGGCGTACGCCAGCGCGGGGGTCGCCACCACAGCTGCGATCGCCCCGGCGATCCAGTACTTCAGGTCGCGGGGATCGATGCGCTTGAAGACCCGCAGCAGCAGCGGGAAGCACAGGTAGAAGACGGCTTCCACTGCCAGCGACCAACTCGGGGCGTCCACACTGAAGTTGGTGAAGTAGGCGGGCCACCACACCTGAACCATGAACAGGTTGGCGATGGCCACGCGCGCGGGGGTGTAGAAGGCCGCGAACAGCACCATGGTGAGCGCCCAGGTGACCACGTAGTTCGGGTAGATCTTGACGAATCTGCGTCGCCAGAACCCCGTCGTCGTGTCACCGTCCCGCGCCGACCAGGCCAGTACGAACCCGCTGAGCACGAAGAAGAACGACACCCCCAGCCCGCCTGCCTGAGCGAACCAGCCGGCCAGGCGGTACTCGGTGTCGTCGTCGGCCAGCAGCCGCAGCGGGGGTATGGGAAGGAACGCATGATGGGCGAACACGGCCAGCGCGGCGGGGAATCGCAACCCGGTGAGCGAGGGCAACCGGGATACTCGCGGCCGCTTCGGCTGAAGGGCTTCGCCGCTTTCGACGGCCGGAGCGGAGCCGGCCAGTACTTGGTCAGTGGCCATGGGGTTTCCGTTCTCGGGGGCCGAGGCCTGGGTCGGGATTTACACCGCTCTTTGTACCGACGCATGCTCGTGGCGCACTCAAGAGCCGCACCCAACCTCCACCTGGGCCCCAGACGGCGGCCGGCCGCCGAACCGAGACGGCTGTGTAGCGATCTGTACGCGGCCTATGCCCAGCCCAGGCCGGTCCGCAGGCCGCCAAACCAAGATCGGCTGTGTAGCGATCTGTGGCGGCCTATGAGCGACCCCGGACGGCCGCCGGACGCCATGCCGAGACCGACTGTGTAGCGATCTGACGCGATGGTGACCCCTGCCGGTCCCGGATGGTCATCTGATTGGCGTCGGCTGCGGCTTGACCCGGCCTGGGCTCGGAAAGGGGACCGGTCGACCCCGAATGGGGACATGGCAACCGGAACCAGCCCGTGCATCGCTGACGGGCCCGCTCCTGGACTGTCCCCCCCGGCCATTCCCCGGGGGCTTCCCGGCAGTCTGTTGTCTTTCCGGGGCGGGCCGGGCAGTCAAGGGTGGCCGAAGGCCATCGCGAAGC
>NZ_JBEZBN010000116.1:0-2914 GCF_040647115.1 Streptomyces sp. NPDC044571 | reverse complement strand
CTTTCTGGTCGTTTCGGGCGCGCTTGACAGCCCCCCCCGCGCGGCCCCCCCCCGCCGGCCCCGCCCCCCCCCCGCCCGCCCCCCCCCACCCCTCGGCTCCGCGCCCGACGGCGCGTATGCCAGAGAGCAGCGGTGAGTCACTGCGGCAACGCTGGAACAGGCGATTCGACGTGTTGGGCGAGGACCCGTTCGGTGATCCTCGTCGTCCCTCCGAAGTCCGGATCGAGCTGGCCACCTACCCGGAACCCGTGGTCCTCACCGGCCGGTTCACCTCGGCATACTGGCAAGCCCATCCTCAATTGCCCATCGAAGCGGCGCAGCGACTCAACGTCGCACCCCACCAGCCTCCACTGCGTGAGGTGGTCACGCATGATCGAGAAGGTGCCGTGACCCTGCTCCCCGCCTGTCAGTGGTGATCGCCATCATGGGGACATGACCGACCCGAACCTGACCACCGGCAGCAACTGGCGGCTCCACCACGGTGACCAGGAGATCGCCCGGCTGACGGTTACCGGCGCCGACATGCCCTGGACTCACGCCGAAGTCGAGACGCTCCCTGGCTTTGAACAGTTCCGCCTTCTCTTCCGTGAGCAAGAGCGAGCTGTCGACGAGGAGGACTGGGAGCAGGCCGACGCCTGCTACACCCAGATCCGCAATGCGCTCACCATGACGTTCCCCGACGGCAGCCCGGTCGCGGAGTTCATGCTGCACATCCACGACGACGGAACCGCCGGCTGGCGCTGGCACGACGAGCCCTTCGACACGGTGAACCAGTGACCTGGGTTCGCTGTTTCTGGGGCGAGGAAGCCTTCTGGTTCTACTTCGAGCTGGACACCGATGGGCACGTGATCCGGCAAGTCGAGTTGCAGGAGCCCGGAAACAAGGCATTGGCCGCTGCCTCACTGGTCGAGTGGCAAGAAGCCCAGAGAGACGGTCGGTTGGCCGCATACGAGAGCGTCTATGGTCTGACCGCCGAGCTGCCCATCTCTGAGTGGGAGGGGCACGACCCGCAGCGGTTGTCGGCCAATGAGTTCGAGGTCGTTTGGTCGACCGCCCGTCGGCAGTTCCAGGATCGTCAGCGGCGACATCCTTCCTGAACGCATCCACTGCTGCGGCCTCTGATCGGGAAATGGCCATCTTTAGTGCGAAACCGGGCATCAAGCGTCTCGCCATACTGACAAGGCCCTGGTCAGGCGGCATCACCCTCGCCATGATCCATGAGACACGCCAGCGGCACCGCCCACGGAGCTTCCGCGGCGTCCCGCCATCCCACCAGTAAGTCGCGATTCAACCTGTCACCCCACAGGTCAACGGCCCAACACCTGAAAGGTCTGAGACGGGACACCGGAGGCCAGATACGGTGCGGGTATGACGCTTGGGTTGCCCTCCGATGTTGCCGACGCGCTCGACGTGCTGCGCTTGCTCCAGCATCCAGCAGCCCGCCGCGCGGCCGCGTTGCTGCGTCAGGACCTGTCCGAGGAACTGATCGAGGAGATCATCGCGCTGGGTTCGTCGCGCTCCCTCGCCAGCAACTCTTCTCTACCTGACGAGGTCAGGGCGCGCTTCGCTGAGCACACGGATTCAGCGGTCAGGTGCGCAGTGGCTGGGAGCGCGAGGGACGAGCCGCCCGGTCTGCTCGCCCGCCTGGCAGCCGAGCCGGATCTCTCAGTCCGGCAGTTCCTCACATCGAATGAACACGTGACGCCGGACCTGATGGGCTGCCTGGCCGTGGACCCTGAGCCCAGCGTCCGGGTGTCGGTCATCCAAAACTGGCGGGCCGCTCCCGACCCGGTGCGTCGGGCGATGCTGACGGACCCCGAGCCACGCGTGCGCCGGGAGGCTGTTCTGGCGTACTCCCCGCCCCCGGAGCTGTTGCCCGGTCTTCTGGCCGACCCCGCGACGCGTGCCGCTGCCGTCCGGCATGCGCATCCGACGCCGGAACTGGCTGCCGATCCCGACCCCCGTGTGCGTGAAGCCGTCGCCGACCATGCCGAGCTGCCCGCCGCCCTGCGCGACGTGCTGGCCGGAGATCCGGACGTTGCAGTCCGCAGCGCGATAGCGGCTCGTCCGGACCTGCCGCCGGCCTTGCTTGAGCGGCTCCTGCCGACGCTGGAGTCCGACGACCTCCTGACGGAGTGGCTCGTGTCTTCCCGCCGAGGCCTGCACGCGGGCCCACCTCCCGCCCCAGCCCCTTCGCCGGCTACCCGCGAGGAGGCGGAAGCACTTCTCCGGCAAGCCGGCCTGTGAGGGGGCGTGCATGCACGGAACGGCTCTTACGTCAGGGGAGCGAATCCAACCCCGCGAGGAGAGCGGCCACCTCCAGGCCGGTCATGAGGTAGTCCACGAAAGGGAGGTTGTTGAGAGCCCAGGGTGACCTTCGTCGGCCGACCAGGTCGATGGCCGTCGGCACGTCATGCCCCAACTCGACGAGGGCTGTGCCACAACCAAGCCGGAGCGGTTGTAACCGGCGTTGCAACGGACCAGGGTCGGCCGCCCTTCGCGTGCTTCTCGAGCAGCGGTTCGTGCCCCAAGCGCAGGACCGTATACAGCTGCTCCGCCCTGAGCCGGCTGTCGGGGATTTCGACCACGAGGTGGTTGACGTCCGGCGGAGGGCCATGGCTGGAGCTCGCGTACAAGCTGATGACCAGTGCGAACTCCTTGCCGACGACGACCCGACGAGTCCCGCCCAGGGCGGCGTCAGCCCGATAGTGGCCCCCCATCCAGAGCGCTGGCGCCATCTCGTTCCAGGGCTCCTCCGGCTCGGGTGTGCCGCTTCCTTTGTGCCGGGTCTTCATCAGGGCTCTCCCCACTGCGCACCGTCCCGACTTTTGTCCGCGGACAAAATAAGGGGCGGTGGGGGGGGGGCGGGGGGCAGTGCGAAAAAGGGGCAAGTGGTCGGGGGTGAAAACCAGCG
>NZ_JBEZBN010000115.1:0-3401 GCF_040647115.1 Streptomyces sp. NPDC044571 | reverse complement strand
GTGGCGCTCCCGGCCCGCCGGACCTGGCCGTACGTGATCCGGTACCCGGCCGTCAGTGCCCGGCGCCGTCCACCACCCCCGCCCACTCGTCCAGCAGCGCCTGCGCGGACGCGTCGTCGGGCCCCTCGGCCCACAGGTGCGTCACGGCCTCCGCCGGGTCCGGCAGGACCAGCGCCCAGCGCCCGTCCGCCTCCACCACCCGCACACCGTCGGTGGTGTCGACCTGGCGGTCACCGGCGGCTTCCACGACCCGCCGCATCACGAGCCCCTTCACCGCCCACGGGGTCGGCACATCGCGCTTGAGCACATGGGCGCGTGGTATCCGCGCATCAATCTGGCTCAACGTGAGCTGCGTGCGGGCCACCAGCCCGATCAGCTGGACGAAGGCCGCCGATCCGTCGAAGACGCTGCTGAACTCGGGGACGATGTAGCCTCCCCGCCCGTCGCCGCCGAAGATCGTGTTCTCCGCCCGGCCCACCCGTGTCAGGTCGTCGGGCGAGGTCGTCGTCCACTCCACCTGCGTGCCGTGGTACGCCGCCACCTGCTCGGCGATCCTGGTCGTGGTCACCGGCAGCGCCACCTTGCCGCTGCGCTTCTCGGCGGCCACCAGGTCCAGCAGCACCAGGAGCGCCCGGTCGTCCTCGATGATCCGGCCGCGCTCGTCCACCAGGGAGATCCGCTCCCCCACCGGGTCGAAGCGCACACCGAAGGCGGCGCGCGCCGAGGCGACGATCTCACCAAGCCGCACCAGCCCGGCCCGCCGGGATTCCACGGTCTCCGTGGGCCTCGACTCGTCCAGGCCCGGGTTGATCGTCAGCGCATCGACCCCTAGCCGGCCCAGCAGGCTGGGCAGCACGAGACCGGCGCTGCCGTTGGAGGCGTCCACGACCACCTTCAGCCCGGAATCGGCGATCCCGGTGATGTCCACGTGCCGCAGCAGTGAACCGGTGTAGGAGTCGAAGACGCTCGACGGGAACTGCAGGTCACCGATCTCGCCCGGGAAGGCGCGCCGGTACTCCTGGCGCGCGTAGACGCGATCCAGCTTGCGCTGCTGCGCCTGGGAGAGGTCCGCGCCCCGCTCGTCCAGGAACATGATGTCGACGGAATCCGGCACACCGGGCGAGGTCCGCAGCATGATCCCGCCCGCACTGCCCCGGGCGGTCTGCTGCCGCGCCACGGGCAGCGGTACGTTCTCCAGGTCCCGTACGTTGATGGCGCTGGTCTGGAGCGCCGAGATCACGGCCCGCTTCAGTGCGCGGGCGCCTCGGGAATGGTCACGTGCCGTGGTGACGATGGCGCCCTTCTTCAGCATCGTCGCGTAGGCCCCGGCGAGCCGGACCACCAGCTCGGGGGTGATCTCCACGTTCAGGATCCCGGAGACTCCCCGGGCACCGAAGAGGTGCGCCTGCCCGCGGGATTCCCAGATCACCGACGTGTTGACGAAGGCGCCGGCCTCGACCGTCTTGAAGGGGTAGACCCGCACGTTCCCCTGAACGATCGATTCCTCACCGATCAGGCACTCGTCACCGATGACGGCGCCGTCCTCGATCCGGGCGGCCCGCATGATGTCGGTGTTCTTGCCGATGACACAGCCGCGCAGGTTGCTGTGCTGGCCGATGTAGACGTTGTCGTGCACGACGGCCTTGTGCAGGAAGGCCCCGCTCTTGATGACGACGTTCGACCCGACGACCGTGTGCTCGCGGATCTCGACGCCCGCCTCGACCTTGGCGTAGTCACCGATGTAGAGCGGCCCGCGCAGCACCGCGTCGGGGCTCACCTCGGCGCCTTCGGCCACCCACACCCCGGGCGAGATCTCGAAGCCGTCCATGTCGACCTGGACCTTGCCTTCGAGTACGTCGGCCTGGGCCTTGACGTAGCTCTCGTGGGTGCCGACGTCCTCCCAGTAGCCCTCGGCGATGTAGCCGTAAATGGGCCGGCCTTCCTTCATCAGCTGCGGGAAGACGTCACCGGACCAGTCCACCGGAACATCCGGGTCCACGTAATTGAAGACCTCGGGCTCCATGACGTAGATACCGGTGTTCACGGTGTCCGAGAAGACCTGGCCCCACGTCGGCTTCTCAAGGAAACGCTCGACCTTCCCCTCTTCGTCCACGATGGTGATGCCGAATTCCAGCGGGTTCGGCACCCGGGTCAGGCACACCGTGACCAGTGCGCCCTTCTGCTTGTGGAAGTTGATCAGGTCAGTGAGGTCGAAGTCGGTCAGCGCATCGCCGGAAATGACGAGGAACGCGTCATCCTTCAAGGCCTCCTCGGCGTTCTTCACACTGCCGGCAGTGCCGAGTGGCTTCTCCTCGTTGGCATAGGTGAGCTCCATTCCGAGCTCTTCGCCGTCACCGAAATAGTTCTTGACGAGGGACGCCAGGAACTGGACGGTCACCACGGTCTCGTTGAGCCCATGCCGCTTCAGCAGCCTGAGCACGTGCTCCATGATCGGCCGGTTGGCCACGGGCAGCAGCGGCTTCGGCATGCTTGAGGTCATGGGGCGAAGACGGGTGCCTTCGCCACCGGCCATCACGACGGCCTTCATGTCGGAAGAGTCCTCCTTGAGAGACGACGTTCTCGCCGACTTCGCCCGTCCCGTACGGAGACTCCGCAGATACTGCGCGTCAGCCCGGCACCGAGCGAGCTCAATCGGCCGCGGTGTCCGCCTTCACGAGTCGGCGGACCTGCACCACGTAAAGGATTCCTGCCCACCAGTAGAGGGTTGTACCCCATCCGGCGAACGCCCATCCGAAAACTGACCCCATCCAGGCCAACCAGCCCGTACCGTCACTGAGCAGCAGCAGCGGGAAGGCGTACATCAGGTTGAAGGTCGCGGCCTTGCCGAGGAAGTTGACCTGCGGCGGCGGATAGCCGTGACGGCGCAGGATCCAGACCATCACCAGCAGCATCAGCTCGCGGGCGAGCAGGGCCCCGGTAAGCCAGAGCGGGAGGATGCCCCGATAGGTCAGGCCGAAGAGCGTGGAGAGGATGTAGAGCCGGTCCGCGGCGGGATCCAGCAGCCGGCCGAGGCTGCTGATCTGATTCCAGCGCCGCGCGAGCTTCCCGTCGAGGTAGTCACTGACCCCGCTGAGCATGAGGACGGCCAGCGCCCAGGCGTCGTGCTTCTCCAGAATCAACCAGAGGAAGAGGGGCACACCGACGAGGCGAGCCATGCTCAGGATGTTCGGAATGGTGAAAATTCGGTCAGTCTGAACCCGAGTCTCCTGGACCTCCACCCGGGGGCCTCCACTGTTGAACGTACGAACGATGCCTCCTGACCCTACAGGACCCCGCACGGGACCCGAACGCAGAAAAGCCCCGCACCGAACCCGAAAGGGCTGGTGCGGGGCTTCCCGCAATGATTGTTCGGCGGCGTCCTACTCTCCCACAGGGTCCCC
>NZ_JBEZBN010000114.1:0-3952 GCF_040647115.1 Streptomyces sp. NPDC044571 | reverse complement strand
CTGATCCTGTACCTCTTCGGTACCCCCGGACAGGACCGCTTCTGGTTCATGTGGGACGACCTCGTCCGCGGCGCCATCGGCGCCGTCGTCCTCGTCGACACCCGCCGTCTCGCCGACTGCTTCCCCGCCGTCGACTACTTCGAAAACAGCGGCCTCCCCTTCGTCATCGCCCTCAACGGCTTCGACGGACACCAGCCGTATACCCCCGAAGAAGTCCGCGAAGCCCTCCAGATCGGCCCGGACGCCCCCATCATCACCACCGACGCCCGCCACCGCGCGGACGCCAAGAGCGCCCTCATCACACTCGTCGAGCATGCCCTGATGGCCCGGTTGAAGTAGCGGTGTTTCCGAGGGGCTTTCGTGAAAGATCGTGAAGGCTCGTGAAGGCGGTCCGTGTCACGTGAAGGCGGGCTGTGTCCTACGACACGGCCCGCCCTTCTCGTTCATAACGTTTCGACAGAGAATTGCCGCCGGCCGGACACAGGGTGCGGTCGCCCGGTGCCGCTGCGCTCACAACGGAGCCCATTTTTGCGCCGGGTAGCTCTCTATGTCCGTTTTATGCGGGACATAAGGTTCTGTGAATGGCCGATTTCAAGTGTTTGGAGCAGGGCCGTTAACCATGCTGGAATCCAACTAACTAGCTAGTAGCACCGCCGGAAGGTTGTTGGTCGAGTGAGGCGAAGCAACTCACGCCCCGCGGTTGAAACCGCGCGCGGCAACTTCACCCCGCCGCAGCGCGCGGCCGCGTCGCCCGTCGACGCGCCCGCGGACCCGCCGGCGAAGAGTGGCAGTACCAGCAGGTTCTCGCCCCGCAACTGGCGTGTGCCGACGCGTCTGAACGCCATCCTGCTCGTGCCCGTCCTCGTCGGACTGGTCATGGGCGGCTTCCAGGTGAAGGGCTCCCTCGACACCTGGAACGAGGCCAAGGACGCCGAGAAGACGGCCCGCATCGTCCAGGCGGCGGCCGAATACGGCCAGGCCCTGCTCAACGAGCGCGACCTCAGTGCCGAGCCGCTGCTGAAGGGCGACACCCGCAGCGACGCCGTCGCCAAGGCGCGTAAGGCCACCGACGCCGCCCAGCTGAAGTTCGGGCAGGCCGTCAAGGACGTCCCGAAGAACCAGGGCATGGAGCGGCGCCTCGAACTCTTCCGCCAGGAGGAGCCGAAGCTCGAACTGGTCCGCAAGTCGGCCTACGTGGCCCCCGAGTCGGCGAAGAAGAACCCGCCGAACCAGCTGGGCCCGGTCCCGACCGAGGACGGCTACCTGCTCGTCCAGCACTACCTCATGCAGTTCTCGAACGAGCTGGGCCTCGGCACCGGCAACGTGACCAGCTACGGCCGCATGGTCTACGCGATCGAGCTGGCCAAGGCCGCCAACTCGCTCCAGCGCGCCATCGGCACCCACCTGCTGGTCCGGCCGAACCCGGACGAGGAGGTCCGCAAGGCCCAGCTCGTCGCCTTCTCCTCGTACGCCTACCTTGAGGAGATCGCGGTCGGCGAGTACGTCTCGGCCGGTACCGAAGAGGACACCAACCGCCTCAAAGAGGTGATGGGCAAGAAGTCCCAGGAGGGCGCCGCCAAGCTCGCCGAGGCCAAGACCCAGGCCGAGCAGGCGGGCGCCCCCTTCAAGGCCCCGCCCATCGTGAACGGCTCCGCGCTCACCGGTATGACCGAGGCGATAGCCGGCGGCGAGAAGAACACCAAGCTGGCCACGATCGGCGTCACCCCTGCCGCCTGGCAGTACGGCGCCACGGCCAAGTTCGAGGGCTACGCCGAGATCGAGAGGGACCTCCTCGACAAGGCCGTCAAGGACGCCGTCGCCGTCTCCGACGAGGCCCGCAACGACGCCATCTGGACCGGCGCCATCGTGGTCGTGGCCCTGCTCGCCGCCTTCATCATGGCCGGCATGATGGCCCGCCAGATGAGCCGCGCGATGCGCCACCTGCGTACCGCCGCGTTCGACGTCGCCGAGCAGCGCCTGCCGATGCTCGTCGACCAGCTCTCGCGCACCGACCCCGGCAAGGTCGACACCCGTGTGGCGCCGATCCCGATCAACTCCCAGGACGAGATCGGCGAGGTCGCCCGGGCCTTCGACCAGGTCCACCGCGAGGCGGTCCGGCTCGCCGCCGAGCAGGCCCTCCTGCGGGGCAACGTCAACGCGATCTTCACCAACCTCTCCATGCGCAACCAGTCGCTGATCGAGGGCCAGCTGACCCTCATCACCGACCTGGAGAACAACGAGGCCGACCCGGACCAGCTGGAGAACCTCTTCCGCCTGGACCACCTCGCCACCCGTATGCGCCGCAACGGCGAGAACCTCCTCATCCTCGCGGGTGAGGAGCCGGGCCGCCGCTGGGACCAGCCGGTTCCCCTCGTCGACGTCCTGCGCGCCGCCTCCTCCGAGGTGGAGCAGTACGAGCGCATCGAACTCTCGGGCGTCTCGGAGGCCGAGATCCACGGCCAAGCCGTGACCGACCTCGTGCACCTGCTCGCCGAGCTCCTGGAGAACGCCACCACGTTCTCCTCCCCGCAGACCAAGGTCCGCGTCAACGCCACACGTCTGCCCGACGGGCGCGTCATGGTGGAGATCCACGACAAGGGCATCGGCCTGACCGCCGAAGACTTCGCGGACATCAACCACAAGCTGGCCAACCCGCCGACCGTGGACGCCGCGATCTCCCAGCGCATGGGCCTCTTCGTGGTCGGCCGGCTGGCGGACCGCCACGGAATCCGCGTCCAGCTGCGCCCCTCGGGTGAGGCGGCGGGCACCACGTCGCTGGTCATGCTGCCCGACGCCATCACCCACGGTGGTGGTGGCGAGGGGATCCCGGACGACGACTTCACCGTCTCTTCCATGATCCCGCAGCAGCATGCGCAGCACAGCGTCCCCATGCGTACGGCAGCCGAGCTCGGCTTCGACGACTCGCGCTACGACAACCAGGACGCCGACGGAACCCCCCTCGACCCGGTCAGCCGGTCGCTGGGGCAGCAGGAGCGCCGGGCCGCGCTGGCGGCCCAGGTCGGCTACGGCCAGGACCAGGGCGAGTACGCCGAGCAGGAGTATGCGGAACCGCAGCCGGAGCACGGGTACCAGCAGTACCCGGAGTACGAGCAGCAGTCCGAGCAGGGGTACGAGCCCGCGTACGACTCCCAGCAGGCCCACACGGCCCAGCAGGGCTACGAGGCCTACCCGCAGCAGGACTACGGCTATGCGGAAGCCGGTTACCAGGACGACAGCCAGGACGCCCAGGCTTACCAGGGCGGCTACAAGTCCCAGTCCCAGCAGGCCGAGTGGCCGGAGCAGAACTCCTACTCCAACGGCTACCAGCAGGGATACGGGACCGAATCGGAACCCCTCCCCGCTCCCGAACCCGCCGCGGACCGCGTAGGCTTCGACCGTCCGGGCGCCGCTGCCGACACCGGCCACGAAGTGACCGGAGCGGGCCTGCCGCGACGCGGCGGCCAGCAGCAGTGGCAGTCGGCACAGCGGGAAACGGAGTCCACCGGATCCCTCTTCGAGCAGCGGCCGCAGCGACAGCAGCAGCCCGCCGCCGCGGAGCGGGACGAGGAAGGCAGCGGCTGGCGTTCGAACAACGACGAGCGCTGGCAGCAGGCCGCCAAGCTCCGTGAGCCGAAGGCGGGCGGGGTCACCCCGTCCGGTCTCCCTCGGCGGGTGCCCAAGGCCAACCTGGTCGAGGGCGCGGCGGAGACGACCCCGCAGGGCGGCCCCCAGGTCTCCCGCGCCCCGGAGGACGTCCGCGGCAGGTTGAGCAACCTGCGGCGCGGTGTCCAGCAGGGACGCAGTGCGGGTTCCGAGCAGTCAAGTAACAGCTATGACCAGGAGCGTTAGTGTGAGCCCGATGAGCCAGGCGGCACAGAACCTGAACTGGTTGATCACCAACTTCGTGGACAACACCCCCGGGGTGTCCCACACGGTGGTGGTCTCCGCCGAC
>NZ_JBEZBN010000113.1:0-3957 GCF_040647115.1 Streptomyces sp. NPDC044571 | reverse complement strand
CGAGATACGCGCCGACCTCCACCTCGGACTGCTCCAACTCGCCTGCAGCATCATCTGCTTGCGCCGACTCCGAACCTCATTCTGAAATGATCAGTTAGTGCTCCGGCTGTAGATCGTGACCGCGTACGCGAGGGGGTTGCCCGGTAGCTGCCCGGGTGAACGAGAGCAGTGGGCAATCTTCGTCGAGTGGAACCAGTGGTACGAGGACGGGGTCGCCGGCATCGAGGGGCACCCCGGCCACGGAGGCCTCGACGCCCGGTACGACGAGCTGACGGCATTGCTCACCCCGCACCGGCAAGCACCCGCGGTGACGCGAGCCCGGCCGGCACGCAGTCTGGGCTCAGCCGGGCAGCCTGGCTCGCCGACCGAGTGCGCGACGATATGCGCCTCCGTGATCGATCACCTCGGAGTGCAGGACGCGGTCCTGGTCGCCATCGACGGGGTCCTGTACGTCCTGCGCTCGTGGACGCATGACCCCGAGCGCTGCCGAGCGACCGGCGTTCCCAAGCCCCCTGGCCATCGAGATGATCGCCCAGGCCCTGGACGTCGGCGTCCCGGCCACCTGGGTCATCGGCGATGAGGTCTATGACAGCGACCCGCACCGGAGCGCCGAGTTGGAGAGGCGACGGTCGGCTACGTCCTCACCGTCTCCCGCGAGGGGACCATCGTCACCGTGCAGGCGTCTTCCGGGCCGGTGCGCCGGCCCACGGTTTGCCGCAGTGAGCCTGGCAGCGGCTGTCAGCAGGAGCCGGAGCCAAAGGCCACCGGCCTCGCCATGGGGGCCCGCCCGGGCAGGCCCGGCCACCAGTCACTGCTCGTGCGGCAGGGACGGCGCACCGGCGAACTTGCCTACTGCCGTGCTACTCGCCCCGCCCCGGTCGGCAAGCGGCCGAGCCACCATGAAGATCACGATCTGCAGCCGGAGTATGAGGGCGCCGCCGGTGATCGACGCGTGCTTCGACACCCCGAGCAGAGCCATTCAGGTCCTGGCGACACCTCCATAGGCGGCCCGCTGCTCCCGCCCGTCGCCGAGCCGTGGGCGGGGACGTTCCGCTGCGGGTCCTGGGGTGCTCCGTCGCAGGAGAAGGCGCTCCCGTGGTGCTGCTGCGTGGACGTACAACCGCGGCGGTCACGGACCGGGCCCCGACGGAGCGCCAGCTGCTGGCGCCCGTCTGGTGCGAGGACTGGCTGCTATCGCAACGGTGCACGGTTCGGCCGGCGTGGACATCGGGCGGGCAGGAGGTGTGAGGTTCTCCCGGTGCTCCGAGGACACCGGGCACTTGGCTCAGGCGCGATGCGCACTGACGGCTCGCCTGTGATGCGGTGAGCGGCCCAACAGGGAGGCACGCAAAAGCGGTTGACCGGTTGTGCCGCTCGGCGGTCGGATGGGTCGTCGTGAGTACACAGCAGATGCATCCCGGCCTCCACCCCCTCGACGACGACCTCGTCCGGCGGCTGATCGCCGGCCAGTTCCCGCAGTGGGCGGGGCTGCCGGTGTCGCGGATGCCGTCCGGGGGGACGGTCAACGCCGTGTACCGGCTCGGCGACCACATGGTCGTACGGCTGCCACTGACGCAGGGCGGAGCTCCCGACGTGGTGCTGGAGCGGGAGTGGCTGCCCCGGCTCGCGCCCCGGCTGGCCACGGCCATCCCCGAGGTGCTCGGCGCCGGGCAGCCGGCCGAGGGGTATCCGTGGCCGTGGGCGGTGTACGGGTGGCTGGCGGGGGAGCACCCCGAGGCGGGCGCGCTCAGCCGGCCCGTGCAGCTGGCCCGGGACCTGGCCGGGTTCGTCGCGCAGATGCGGAGCCTGGCCTTGCCGGACGCGCCGGGCGCCTACCGCGGCGGACCGGTGGCCTCGCTCGACGCGGCGACCCGGGCGGCCATCGAGGAGCTGCGGGGGATCCCGGAGGAGGGCGTCGACTGCGATGCCGTGACCGCCGTATGGGAGGACGCGCTGCGGGCTCCGGCCTGGGAAGGGCCGCCGGTGTGGCTGCATGCCGATCTGATGCCGGGCAATCTGCTGGTGGACGGGGTGGGGAGGCTGACGGCCGTGATCGACTTCGGGTGCATGGGCATCGGTGATCCGGCCTGCGACCTGTTCCCCGCGTGGAACCTGCTGCCGGCCGATGCGAGGGGGATCTTCCGTGACGAGCTCGGCGTGGACGGTGCGACCTGGGCCCGCGGCCGCGGCCGCACGCTTTCCCAGGCGCTGATCGCGCTGCCGTACCACCGCGGAACCAACCCCGCGATGGCCCGCAACGCCCGCCAGGTGATCCGGGCGGTGCTGGAAGAACACGTCGAAACGCGTACGCCCGACACCGATGACTTCCAGGCCGGACGAGGGTCTGCCTTGCTGTAGGTACCGGAGACGAGGAGACCGCGCCGTGCGCATCGTGATCAGTGAGTTCATCAGCCTGGACGGCGTCGTGCAGGCGCCCGGCGGCGCCGAGGAGGACACCGACGGCGGCTTCGCCCACGGCGGGTGGACGCACCCGTTCTTCGACCCCGAGGTGGTGGGCGGTGCCTTCGCCGACGCGATCGCCAAGGCCGAGGCGCTGCTCTTCGGGCGGCGTACGTGGAAGGCCATGGCCGGGGCCTGGCCGGAGCGGGCGGGGGACCCGTTCGCGGACCGGATGAACTCCATCCGCAAGTACGTGGTCGCCGAGACGCTGGGCGACGATGCACTGACGTGGGAGAACACCACCCGTATCGCGGGCGACAAGGCGGTCGCCCGCATCAGGGAGCTCCACGGGACGGAGGGTGGTGACCTCCTGGTCATGGGCAGTCCCACCCTCGTCCGTACGCTCCTCCGCGAGGGCCTGGTCGACGAGCTGCGGCTCATGATCATGCCGGTCCTCCTGGGCGGGGGTAAGAGGATCTTCCCGGAGGACGGCTCCCGGCGCCGCCTCGAACTGGTCTCCACGGTCATCAGCCCCACCGGCGTGCACGTGGCCACCTACCGCCCGGTCACCCAGGGCTGAGCTGGCGACGGGTGGGGAATGGCGGGCAGCATCGGTCCCGTGCCGAGGCCCGCGGTGCCGGCCCTAGGGTGTCGCCATGCCTCGCGCCTCAACATGCGCAGCCTGGGCAAGCGGCTCGGCACGGCCGCGACCGCGGTCTACTGACATGTCAAGAACTCACGCGGATGGGCCGGCAGCCTGCACGCCATGCTCACCCGTCATCCCTGGCTTGCAGGCCTTCGGGTCGTACCTCTCCTACGGTCCGGGCAAGGCGCGCCACGACGACCACTCCCTCGCGATCTACGAGGTCGCCGGCTTCGAGGGCAGGGATGCCGAACGGGCGGCCGCCGCCGTCTTCACCTTCGTACTCGGCAGTGCGCTCGGTTCCTCGGCCACCGCCTCGCTGGTGCGGCGTCTGCGCCGGGAGGGCGGCGATCCGGAGGAGCTGATCCAGGACACCCTGGCGAAGGCCGGCGAGGACGCCATGAAGTACCCCCGGCTGCGGACCCGCCTCGACACCCTCTCGGCGGACCACAACGCCTCACCTGAGCGGACCTTCGAGTACGCCCTCCAGGCCCTCCTCGACGGGCTGGAGGGCGGCCGGGCGGACGGCTTTGACAGGGGCCGAGGGGGGTTGTAGAGTTGACGGGTTGCTTGGGAGCCGCACCGGCTCGGCGACACCATCCAGAACAACCCACACATCCTCAGAATCGAATTCTGCGGATGCGTACTCGACTCCTCATCCAGGAATCCGAAGCCGGGAAATCCGGTGGAAAACTTCTGATAGAGTCGGAACCGCCGGAAAGGGAAACGCGAAAGCGCGAACCTGGAAGGCAAACCAACCCGCTTCGACCGGGATCGGACACGAAAGAGTCTGATAGAGTCGGAGACACGAGAACGAAAGCCCGGAGGAAAGCCCGAGAGGGTGAGTACGAAGGAAGCGTCCGTTCCTTGAGAACTCAACAGCGTGCCAAAAATCAACGCCAGAAGTTGATACC
>NZ_JBEZBN010000112.1:1546-4054 GCF_040647115.1 Streptomyces sp. NPDC044571 | reverse complement strand
TTCAGAACTAACACAGTGGACGCGAGCAACTGAGGACAAGCCCTCGGCCTATTAGTACCAGTCAGCTCCACCCGTTACCGGGCTTCCACATCTGGCCTATCAACCCAGTCGTCTACTGGGAGCCTTACCCTCTCAAGGAGGTGGGAATACTCATCTTGAAGCAGGCTTCCCGCTTAGATGCTTTCAGCGGTTATCCCTCCCGAACGTAGCCAACCAGCCATGCCCTTGGCAGGACAACTGGCACACCAGAGGTTCGTCCGTCCCGGTCCTCTCGTACTAGGGACAGCCCTTCTCAATATTCCTACGCGCACAGCGGATAGGGACCGAACTGTCTCACGACGTTCTAAACCCAGCTCGCGTACCGCTTTAATGGGCGAACAGCCCAACCCTTGGGACCGACTCCAGCCCCAGGATGCGACGAGCCGACATCGAGGTGCCAAACCATCCCGTCGATATGGACTCTTGGGGAAGATCAGCCTGTTATCCCCGGGGTACCTTTTATCCGTTGAGCGACGGCGCTTCCACAAGCCACCGCCGGATCACTAGTCCCGACTTTCGTCCCTGCTCGACCCGTCGGTCTCACAGTCAAGCTCCCTTGTGCACTTACACTCAACACCTGATTGCCAACCAGGCTGAGGGAACCTTTGGGCGCCTCCGTTACCCTTTGGGAGGCAACCGCCCCAGTTAAACTACCCATCAGACACTGTCCCTGATCCGGATCACGGACCGAGGTTAGACATCCAGCACGACCAGAGTGGTATTTCAACGGCGACTCCACCATGACTGGCGTCACGGCTTCAAAGTCTCCCACCTATCCTACACAAGCCGAACCGAACACCAATATCAAACTGTAGTAAAGGTCCCGGGGTCTTTCCGTCCTGCTGCGCGAAACGAGCATCTTTACTCGTAGTGCAATTTCACCGGGCCTATGGTTGAGACAGTCGAGAAGTCGTTACGCCATTCGTGCAGGTCGGAACTTACCCGACAAGGAATTTCGCTACCTTAGGATGGTTATAGTTACCACCGCCGTTTACTGGCGCTTAAGTTCTCAGCTTCGCAACCCCGAAAGGTCACTAACCGGTCCCCTTAACGTTCCAGCACCGGGCAGGCGTCAGTCCGTATACATCGCCTTACGGCTTCGCACGGACCTGTGTTTTTAGTAAACAGTCGCTTCTCGCTGGTCTCTGCGGCCACCCCCAGCTCACGGAGTAAATCCGATCACCAGTGATGGCCCCCCTTCTCCCGAAGTTACGGGGGCATTTTGCCGAGTTCCTTAACCATAGTTCACCCGAACGCCTCGGTATTCTCTACCTGACCACCTGAGTCGGTTTAGGGTACGGGCCGCCATGAAACTCGCTAGAGGCTTTTCTCGACAGCATAGGATCATCCACTTCACCACAATCGGCTCGGCATCAGGTCTCAGCCTTGTATGAGGGACGGATTTGCCTACCCCTCGGCCTACACCCTTACCCCGGGACAACCACCGCCCGGGCTGGACTACCTTCCTGCGTCACCCCATCGCTTACCTACTACAAGTCTGGTTCGTCGGCTCCACCACTTTCCTTTCCCCGAAGGGTCCGGAACGGCTTCACGGACTTAGCATCGCCTGATTCGATATTGGGCGTTTCAAAGCGGGTACCGGAATATCAACCGGTTGTCCATCGACTACGCCTGTCGGCCTCGCCTTAGGTCCCGACTTACCCTGGGCAGATCAGCTTGACCCAGGAACCCTTAGTCAATCGGCGCACACGTTTCTCACGTGTGTATCGCTACTCATGCCTGCATTCTCACTCGTGAACCGTCCACAACTAGCTTCCGCTGCTGCTTCACCCGGCACACGACGCTCCCCTACCCATCACAGCAGGCGTTGGCCCTATTGCTGCAATGACACGACTTCGGCGGTACGCTTGAGCCCCGCTACATTGTCGGCGCGGAATCACTTGACCAGTGAGCTATTACGCACTCTTTCAAGGGTGGCTGCTTCTAAGCCAACCTCCTGGTTGTCTCTGCGACTCCACATCCTTTCCCACTTAGCGTACGCTTAGGGGCCTTAGTCGATGCTCTGGGCTGTTTCCCTCTCGACCATGGAGCTTATCCCCCACAGTCTCACTGCCGTGCTCTCACTTACCGGCATTCGGAGTTTGGCTAAGGTCAGTAACCCGGTAGGGCCCATCGCCTATCCAGTGCTCTACCTCCGGCAAGAAACACACGACGCTGCACCTAAATGCATTTCGGGGAGAACCAGCTATCACGGAGTTTGATTGGCCTTTCACCCCTAACCACAGGTCATCCCCCAGGTTTTCAACCCTGGTGGGTTCGGTCCTCCACGAAGTCTTACCTCCGCTTCAACCTGCCCATGGCTAGATCACTCCGCTTCGGGTCTAGAGCGTGCAACTCAATCGCCCTATTCGGACTCGCTTTCGCTACGGCTTCCCCACACGGGTTAACCTCGCTACACACCGCTAACTCGCAGGCTCATTCTTCAAAAGGCACGCAGTCACGAGATAC
>NZ_JBEZBN010000111.1:0-4247 GCF_040647115.1 Streptomyces sp. NPDC044571 | reverse complement strand
CTCATGACCCGCCGCCTCACACACGAGACCACCCACAACTGGCGCGACAGCCAAGCCAAATGAAACAGACAACCGAGAATCAAACGCTCACTTAGCCGTCGTCCTCCGGGATCGACCTCAGTTCGCTGGCGCCCAGCATGTAGTCCACGGCCTCTTCAACGTAGGACTACCAGTGTCGGAGGCTCCGTAGATGACCGTCAGGCCGGGCCTGAATTCGACCGCCGCCGGGGACGTTCCCATGCCAAGGAAGGTCAGGTGTGCGAGCGTCAGTCTGATCACAGGACATCCTCTCCCAGGTCACCGGGGCTCACGTGGATACGGTCAGACCAGCGCTGGGTGATCTCGTCGCGAAGGATCTTCCAGGTCTTCATGCGGGCGAAGGCCTGCTCGACGCGGGCGCGAACCTTGCGGTGGGAGGTGTCGAAGGCGGCCCGGCTCAGGGTTCTCGGAGGTCGCCCCGATGTGGAGGTCTTGGGCGATGTGCTCCAGCTCCATGTGATCCGGGCTGAGGCGGGTGTCCTGCACGCACCGCTCAGGGTCTCGCGAGGGGGCGGGCGGTGAGGAGGCCGTGGGTGCCGGTCAGCAGGAGCAGGGCCGTGGGTTGGCGCTGGAGGCCGGTGACGGTGAGGTGTCCGCCTATCGCCTCAAGGCGTCGACGGAGCACGAGCAGGAGTTTGAGGCCGCTGGAGTCCATGAAGGAGACGCCCGACAGGTCCAGCTGCAGCATCTGGCTATCCAGCGGAATGCCGGCCGCGGTGTGAGTGGCCTTCTCGAGTTCGGGACGGCTCTGGACGTCCATGTCGCCGGTGACGATGATCAGGGTGTGGGTGTGGTGGTGCCGGCGGGTCACCACGGTGAAGTCGTTCATGGTCCCCCCGTGGATCGGGGTCAAGCCCATCAGGCCGCCCGGCGAAGGGGGCGTCGAGCAGGCGGCATAGGGCCGCGTGCAGTCGAGCAAGACAACCCGTACCGCGCCCCGGTCACAACATGACCCGCAAGGGCGGCGCGGGGCCTCCTACCAGACCAGGCTGGTTGTCCACGCAGCGTGGCACACATCAGGCACTGTCCACCACCCTCCCCGCACCGAGGCAGGACAGGGACAGGCCGCCGCCGGCGTTACGAATTCCCCACCGCCGCGCGTAGGTGCCGGCGCGGCTGGCCCACGCCGTCGGCACGGCGCGGGCCGGTCTGTCCACCGTCGAGCACGAGACGCCGACGCACCTGCGGGTGTTCACCGGCCGCAGCCGGCGGCCATCGCCACAGTGCTCGGCATGGCTGAAGAAACCTACCGGCAGCTGGAGACGACCGGCCGGGCCGGCCCGTAAGGTTCACGTCATGCATGCAGCCACCATCGGCTCTGCGGCGCCCGACCTTCAAGCTCGTATGTCTCCCGCACACCGCAGGGCAACCGAAAGATTGCACATACAAGTTCCCGGATTCCAGGACGAGTTAACCTACTCCTCTATCAAGATCACGACGCGGGGGGATGCAGAGCAGTGAGCAGCGAACAGCCGGGTCACGGCTGGCAGACGGCTCCGGCCGACCAGACGGCCGGCGTCGGCGGGGCACCCGGTTCCGGGGCGCCGATCCGTGGTTCGTCGCACCGCGGTGCGTGGATCGGTGCCGGAGCGACCCTGGCGGCGGCGGTGATCTCGGTACTCGGCGCCTATCTGCTGGCCTCCGGCCACGGCGGCGCGAAGGGCGCGCCGGCGCCGCCTGCAGGCCAGGCTTCCGCACCGCAGGTGTCTGCCCCCACCACCCTGGACTCCACCCCGGGCAGTGCGAGCCCTTCGGGCGGCCAGGCCATCCCTTCGGCGGCCGCACCGTCTCAGGCGCCGTCCCCGAAAGCCGCTGGCACGGTGTGGTGGGAGGGCGCCCTGGTGATTGCGTACGCCGAGGACAAGGATCTCGACTCCACGCCGCCCTCGCGGTCCGAGATCAACCAGGAGAACGACTTCACGGTCTTCCAACTCAGCGGCCGCATGCTGCGTCCCGAGTACGGCGCGAAGGCGCTCGTGTGGGAGAACTCCGGCACGGTCCCCTCGTACTCGGACTGTGCGGGTGTCACGAAGACGCAGGCCACCGCCAAAGACATCGAGATGAAGACCGGCATGGTCGTGTGCGGCAGGACGAACCAGGGCAGAGTGGTCCGGCTGGCCGTCAAGCAGTTGGCCGGGCAGGCCTTCGACGTGCGGGGTACCTTCGAGGTCGTGGTCTGGGATAACACCTGAGTACGGCGCGCGGGCCGCGGCCAGGATCACCGCAGCCGAGCCCGACACCGCGACTCACCGCCCGTGGCCGGTCCGGGAACGGGCTGTTCCATGACCGGCCGCGGGCCCTGCCGTAATCCGCTTGCCCTGGACGGGGGTGAACCATCAGGACCGTCCGAGCGGAAGCTGAGTCGGGTACCGCAGGACATCGATAGTGAGGTGGTCTCCGGCAAGCAACGCCGATCCCCGCGTCCCCGATACCCAGCGCCACGTTCCGGCAGCCGGCCCCGTCGCCCATCCTGCATCCGGGCCCTGCAGCCGGAGCTCACGAAACGCCCGGCGCCCAGTGGTCAGGCCCCCGTCCTCCGGATCCACCGGCACGCCGCAGGGATCAGCAACCGACACTGCCCGACGGCAGACCGAAAGCCTCGTTAACCGTTGTGGTCAGCCTATGGGGAGCCAGAGGGAGTACACGCGGGGGTTGGGATAGGTGAACGTGTTGGTCTCGGCGTCGTACCGGGTGTTCTGCAGCTGGATGTACCCCTCCTCGCGCATGTCGTAGTTGCACTCGGCCCACTTGCCGGCGGTCAGCTTGTTCCGGCAGCCACCCGTGCGCCCGTAGTTGGTCTGCCACAGGGCCACCGCCGACTTGCCATCGGCCAGCGTGTCCTTCACGTAGACCTTGTCGCCCGCCTTGTCGAAGCACGACGTTCTCCTTCAGGGGGTGGGGCGGTCGGGCCGGCGCAGTCGCAGCAGCTGGTCGTAGTGGGCGACCGAGGGAAGCGGCCGCTTGTCGGGTGGCAGGTGAGCCAGGCGGCGCCCCCAAGGCCACAACCCAGCGGGCGTGGCGCCGCAGCTGATATGAGGTCCTGAAGGCCCACCGGCTACCGGCCCTGACCCGCACAGTTGTAGTGGCTGCTCAACCTGCGGCGGCCGGGCCCCCCGCCGAACCGGGGCACCTGGTCCACGGTCGCGTCCAGGCGCAGGCGCACGTACCGGATCGGGTGCCGGTAGACGCCGCCGCGATCGATGGAGGTGTCAGCGCTGATCTCCGCGACGAGGTCCGGCTGGACGAGGGACGTCGCGGCTTCCCCATGCCGAGGAGAACCTCACGCCGGTCCACGGATGGCCGGGACCGGCCGGGGCGAGGTGCCCTGCGAGCTCGCGGGCCGCGTCGGGGCGCAGCGGAACCGTCCGGCCGACGGGGCGCAAGCGGCCGGTAGGGTCGTGGTGGCCGAGAATAAGGAGCTGGGGGCGTGCGAGGGTGCCGGTAATCGCGCCGATGATCGCCTCGGAAGTGTCTCTTCGTCTGATCTTGGTCCAGGCGCGAACCCCCGGTGTGGACGGTCACGTAATTCCCCAAGGGCTGTGGTCAGGTAATTCCCCAGGTCCTGGCTGTGTGAGGGGCTAGGTTGGTGATCGTGGAGACCCGGGGGCGGATGTATCGGTATGTGGGTCCGGCCGAGCGGAAGGAGCTCGTCCGGGCGGGTGGCGAGGGCCGGAGCATGCGCTCGGCGGTGGACTTCGGCGTGTGGGCCTCCGAGCTGACCCCGGATGAGCTGGCCGAGCCGTTCACGTTCGTCGTCGACGCCGGCGGGGTGCTGCGACTGGCTCCGCGCCGCAGCGAGCACGTGGTGTGCGCCGGCGGCGAAGAGGTGCTGAGCGCCGGCGAGATGAGCTTCCATGAGGAGTCCGGGCGGTGGGAGGTCGAGGAGGTCAGCAACCAGTCGACCGGATACTGCCCAGACGTCATCTCATGGCCGGCCGTGGCCGAGGCCCTGGACCGGATCGGGGTCCAGCGCCCGTCCGGCTTCACCCATGAGGTGGTCTTCCGCCGCTGCCGCTCCTGCCAGGAGCTGAACATCGTGCGGGAGGAGGACTTCGTCTGCGTCTTCTGCGGCGAGGACCTGCCTCGGGAGTGGAATGTTGCCGAGCCGGATTGCTAGGGCCTGTGTGATGTCCTGATCATTCGTTGGTCTTGAGTAGGTCGTCGATCCAGATCATTGCGGCGCGGAGGTGGAGGCCGGCGAGGTAGCT
>NZ_JBEZBN010000110.1:0-5566 GCF_040647115.1 Streptomyces sp. NPDC044571 | reverse complement strand
ACCGCACGCTCCGAACGCGGCAACAACACCGCCACCACCGACTCCGCACCCACCCCCCGCGCCCGAAGCGACCACGCCACCCGATCCGCCCGCCCGTCCAACTCCCGGTAGGACAGGCGTACGGGTCCGTCGACCACGGCGAGTTCGTCGCCGTGGGCGCGGACGCCCTCCTCGAACCAATCGGCCAGGGAGCCCGGTCGTACGGGCGCCGCGGGGCCGGCGGCAGGGGGTTCGACGGCGGCCCGGCGGGCCTCCTCGGGAGTCAGGACGGGCAGGTCCAGGATGCGGGTGGCGGGCGCCTCGGCGATGCCCTCCAGCAGGCTCACGTACAGCCGGGACAACCGCTGGACGGTGTCGGCGTCGAAGAGGGCCGTCGCGTACTCGAAGCATCCGTACAGGCTGCCGTCGGGCATCTCGGAGACGAAGAGCGACAGGTCGAACTTGGCGGTGGTGCTGGGCTGCTCGATGACGGTGAGGTCGAGGCCGGGCAGTCGGAACTCCTGCTGCCCCTGGTAGGAGAACATCACGTCGAACAGCGGCTGGCGGGCCTGGCTGCGGTGGGGCCGCAGGGCGGCGACCAGCCGGTCGAAGGGCAGGTGGCGGTGGTCGTAGGCGTCGACGACGCTTCCGCGCAGCCGGTCGAGGAGCCCGTCGAAGGCCGGGTTGCCCTCCAGGGCCGCCCGGATGACGACGGTGTTGGCGAAATAGCCGGCGAGACCCGCGGCGTCGGGGTGGGCGCGGCCGTCGACGGGGATGCCCACGCACACGTCGTCCTGGCGGCACCAGCGGCCCATCAGGACGTGGAAGCCGGCGAGCAGCACCATGAACGGGGTGGCCGAGCAGCGGACGGCGACCTGGCGCAGGGCTTCGGCGAGCTCGGCGGGCAGGACGAAGCTGACCGAGCTGCCCGCGAAGTCGGTCTGCTCTCCGCGGGGCCGGTCCAGCGGCATGTCCAGGCCGGCGGGGGCCCCGTCGAGGGCTTCGCGCCAGTAGGAGACCTGGGCTTCGAGTTCCTCGCTGCCGAGGTGGCGGCGCTGCCACAGCGCGTAGTCGGCGTACTGGGCGGCGGGCTCGGGCAGCGGGGAGGGGCGGCCGGCGCGGAAGGCCCCGTAGAGCTGCTCAAGTTCGGCGAAGAGCAGGCCGAGGGAGGGGCCGTCGACGATGATGTGCTGGGCGTTGACGGCGAGGACGTGGACCTCGGGGCGCAGCCGCTGGAGCTGGACGACGAAGAGCGGGTCGTGCTCAAGGTCGAAGTGCGTGGCGAAGTGCCGGTCCAGTTCCCGCTGGGATGCCTCGTCGAGCGCCGCTTCGGGCACGTGGGTCAGGTCGACGCGTTCGAGGGTGACCCGCTCGTCGGGGACGGGCCGCTGGACGACCGCGCCGTCCACGGTGTGGAACCGGCTGCGCAGCACCTCGTGGCGGCGGAGGGTCTCGTCGAGCGCGCGGTGCAGCGCGGGCTCGTCGAGCGCGCCTTCCATCCGGACGACCACGCCGACGTTGTAGCTGGCGTCGAGGCCGAGGCGGTCCAGGAACCACAGGCTCTCCTGGCCGTACGACAGCGGCAGCAGCTCGGGGCGCGGCGGGCCGGTGAGCGGTTCGGGCGCCGTCTCCGGCACCGCGGCCGCGCCGCCGGCCGGGTCCCGGCCGGCGGTGGCGGGGTCGGCGGGCTGGGCGAGCAGGCGGAGGATCTCCTGCTTGTGGGTGCGCAGGCGGTTCAGGCGCTCGGCGTCGAGGCGGTCTGCGGGGCGGAAGCGAAGCCGCCCGTCCTGCACCCACAGCTGCACCCCGTCGGCGGTGAGTCCGTCCAGGAGTTCACGCGCTGCTGTCATGGTGGCCCATCTCCTCTGTGGCGGTGCGGTCAGTGCGGACGGAAGGTGAGCGGCAGCGAGGTGAGGCCGCCGAGGATGTGCGAGGCGATGCGCTCGGGGCGCCCGCCGATCTCGATCTCCGCGGGCAGCCGCGCCAGTTCGTCGAGCATGACCTTGATGGTCAGCCGGGCCAGGTTCGCGCCGATGCAGAAGTGGCCGCCGCCGCCGAAGGCGACGTGGTGGTTGGGGGTGCGGTCGAGCAGGAAGCGGTCGGGCTCGTCGAAGACGGCCTCGTCGCGGTTGAGGGAGGGCAGCCAGACGGTGACGGCGTCGCCCGCAGCGATGCGGACCCCGTCCAAGGCGGTGTCCTGTTGGGCGGTGCGCAGGATGTGCGTGACGGGGGCGGTCCACCGCAGGAACTCCTCGGCGGCGGTCTTCAGCCGTACGTCGCCGGCGCGCAGGGCGGCCCACTGCGCGGGGCTCTCCAGCAGGGCGAGCATGCCGGCACCGACCGCCTGCCGGGTGGTCTCGTTCGCGGCGACGATGACGTTGTCACAGGTGAGGACGATTTCCTCGTCGGTGATGTCGAGGCCCCGGGCCTGGGCGCCGACGAGCGCGGACACCAGGTCGCCGCCGGGTTCGCGGCGCTTCACCTCGATGATCTCCGAATAGTGCCGGAGGATTTCGAAATGCGCGAGCTGGGCCTCGATCCCGTCGATGTCCGTGGAATTCTCGGCGGCTTCCGCGGTGACCTTGGCCAGCATTTCCACATCGTCCATGGAAAGGCTGAGGAGTTCGGCGGAAACCGCCAGGGGTATCCGTGCGGCGATGTCCTTGACGAAATCGCAGCTGCCCGTTTCCACCACCGTGCGCAGGACGCCGCGCACGACCTCCCGGGTGCGTTCCTCCATGGCCGCGATGGCGCGGACGGTGAACAGACCCATGATGGCCTTGCGCAGCATGTCGTGCCGGGGCGGGTCGCTCAGGGCCATCATCTTCCCGGCGCCGGGGTAGGGGTCCTTGAAGTTCGGCCGCAGGAAGATGCCCTTGGTGGAGGTGAACCGCTCCCAGTCGGTGAGGACTTCGAGGCCGGCGGCGTGGGTGGTGACGGCCCAGTACCCGCCGTGGTCGCCGTATTCGTGCCAGGAGACCGGACTCTCCCGCCGCAGCCTGCGCCAGACCGCGTGCGGGTCGCCACGGGAATAGAGCTGCGGATCGGTGAGCGAGGTCGTTTCGGTCAGCACGATTTCCCCTTGTATTCGGTGACGGCGTTCCATCTGCCTCCGAACCAGAGAATATCGAGTGTTCGATGGCGCAATCGGTGCAGTCGAACGCGGCGATGGCGGCGGGCCGTGCGCTGTAGATTGTGCTGGCCCGATCGTGGATCGGGCCGCCCGGACGGGGCTCGTTGCCGGAACTCAGCGACTGAAACGGTTACCAGATGGCCACTCAATTATCGGACCGCATACCCGCCCTGCTGCACCAGGTGTCCTTCCGCAGGTACTGGACCGCGCAGACGATCTCGTTCCTCGGCGACCAGGTCAGCACCATCGCGCTGCCGCTGACGGCGGTGCTCGCGCTGAACGCCTCGGCCGCCCAGATGGGTTTCCTGGGGGCGCTGGCCTCGCTGCCCAACCTGCTGTTCTCCCTGCACGCCGGTGGTTTCGTCGACCGGCACGGGAAGTTGAAGCGGCTGATGGTCCTGTGCGACGTGGGCCGGGCGGCGGTGCTGGTCACCGTCCCCGTCGCGTACGCGCTGGACACGCTGACGCTGGCGCACCTGTGGGTGGTGGCGTTCCTGACGGGCACCCTGACCATGCTGTTCAACGTCGCCGGCAACAGCATGTTCGCGGCACTGGTGGAACGCGAGGACTACGTACAGGGAACCTCGCTGACCCGGGGCAGCTTCTCCTTCTCGTGGGTGGCGGGCCCGGGTCTGGGCGGCATGCTGGTGCAGGCCCTGTCCGCCCCGGTCGCACTGGTCGCCGACGTGTGCTCGTTCCTGGTGTCGGGGCTGCTGCTGCGGTCGCTGTCCCCGCGGGAGCCGGAGGTCCCGAAGCAGAAGGAGCCTTCGCACATCCGGGAGGGGCTGCGCTTCGTGGCCCGGACCCCGGTGCTGCGCGCCAAGTTCCTCGGCGGCGGCGCCCTCAACCTCTTCTACACGGTCTACTTCACCCTGTTCCTGCTGTTCATCGCGCGGGAGCTGAAGCTCACCCCGGGCATGATCGGCCTCGCGCTGGGCCTGGGTGCCGTCGGCGCGCTCGCCGGGTCCTTCGTCACCGGCTGGTTCACCCGGCGGATCGGGCTGGGCCTGACCTTCATCGCCGGCTCGCTGCTCTTCCCGGGTGCGCTGGTGCTGGTGCCCTTCGCCTCCTCGGACCGGTGGGTGGCCTTCGGCCTGGTCGTCGCCGCCGAACTGCTGTCGGGCATGGGGCTGATGCTGTGCGACATCGCGGGCTCCTCGATCCAGCAGGCGCTGACCCCGGACCGGTTCCGGTCGCGCGTGCAGGGCGCGTACCTGGCCCTGATCAACGGGGTGCGGACCGCGGGGGCGCTCGTCGCGGGTGCTGCCGGGACCTGGCTCGGGCTGCGGCCCGCCCTGTGGCTGGCGGTGATCGGCGGCGTGGCGAGCGTGCTGCCGCTGCTGCTGGCCCCCGTCGCCCGGATGCGGACGCTGCCCGAGCAGGCCGAGTGAGCCGGTGCGCGCCGGGCCGGGCGGGCTCCGCCCGCCCGGCGCCTTCCCGTTTCGGACCCGCCTCCCGCCCAACCTCCGACGTGATGCCGAAGGAGATGCCATGTCCTTTCTCGCCGACCAGTTGATGGGCGAAGCCCGGCGCCGCGGGGTGCGGCTGTGGGTGGATCCCGCCGGGCGGCTCCAGTACGCCGGCCCCGAGCCGGTGCTGGACGCCCGGTTCACGACGCTGTTGCGCACCCAGGCCGAGCAGATCGCCGCGCGGATCGGCCGTGAGCCGACGCAGCGCTGGTTCAAGCGGATCGGCCCGGAGGGCGACTGCCTGCTGTACCTGCTGCCGGCGGCCGGTGCCGGGCCCGGGCGCTACCAGTCCTGGGCCGCGGCGGTGCCCGCGGGGCTCCAGGTCGAGGCAGTGCTCACCCCGGGCCGCGAGGAGCGGTTCACGGAGGCGCCGTTCACCGAGGTCGGGGCGCTCGCCGACCGGATCGCCGAGCAGGTGCTCGGCCATGCGAGCGGGCGCCCGTTCGCCCTGTTCGGGCACAGCACGGGCGGGCTGGTGGCCCGCGAGGTGACCCGGCGGCTGGCCGGGTCGACCCGGTCCCAGCTGGCCCTGTTCGTGGCGGGCGCGCTGCCGCCGGACCAGGTGGAGGGGCGGACCGAACCGGAGTCCGACGAGGAGCTGATCGCGGACCTCGCGGCCTGGCAGGGCACCCCCGAGGCGCTGATGGCGGACCGCGGCTTCCTGAAGACCTTCCTGCCGGTCCTGCGCGCGGACATGCGCCTGTTCCGCTCCTGCCGCAAGGAGGTCGCGGAGGAGGAGCGGGTCGACGTGCCGGTGACGGCGCTGGGCGGACTCCAGGACGAGACGGCGCCCGAGGGCACCTGCGAGGCCTGGGAGCCGTGGGCGCGCGGGCCGTTCTCCGTCCGCATGGTCGAGGGAGGCCACTTCTTCCCGGAGACGGCGGCGCAGGAGGTCCTGGGCATCGTCGGGGGCACGCTCGCCCTCCGGCCCGCCCCCGCCTGACCTTCCACCGCCCCGGGTGCACGGGGGCCCCGGCACGCGGTG
>NZ_JBEZBN010000109.1:0-5781 GCF_040647115.1 Streptomyces sp. NPDC044571 | reverse complement strand
CTCATCCACCGAAGTGGACGGGGTATCAACTTCTGGCGTTGATTTTTGGCACGCTGTTGAGTTCTCAAGGAACGGACGCTTCCTTCGTACTCACCTCAGTAACACTTACTGGGGCTTTCCTCCGGGCTTTCGTTCTCGCGTTTCCGACTCTATCAGAGTCCGTCCCGCTCGCTTTCCAGGTTCTTCGCTTTCGCGGTTTTCCCTTTCCGGCGATTCCGACTCTATCAGAAGTTTTCCACCGGATTTCCCGGCTTCAATTTCCTGACTGAGGAGTCGGCTGCGCCCGACAGGAATTCAATTCCGTCAGGGCGAGAGAGATTTTAAACCGTCACGGCCGGGCTTGTCCAGCCCAGGCAACCGTTCGAATCTACCTCCCCGATCCAGCCGTGTCAACAGCCTTTGCGGGACGACGAGGAGACTAGCAGCTCCACGGGCCCTCCCGCACATCAGGCCGCGGTCGGGAGCGTGGCCGTGCGGTCGGCGGCTTCGACGTCGCCCACCTCGCCCGCGCGGGACGCCCGGCCGCCGAGGACGTACACGTACAGCAGGAACGCGGCCTCGGCGGCGACGCCGATGGCGATGCGGGCCCAGGTGGGGAGGCCGGACGGGGTGACGAAGCCTTCGATCAGGCCCGACACGAAGAGGACCACCGCCAGCCCGATGGCCATGCCCAGGGCGGCGCGGCCCTGTTCCGCGAGGGCCGCTCGGCGGGTGCGGGGGCCCGGGTCGATGACCGTCCAGCCGAGGCGCAGTCCCGTGCCGGCGGCGACGAACACGGCGGTCAGTTCGAGCAGGCCGTGCGGGAGGATCAGGCCGAGGAAGACGTCGAGGCGGTCGGCGGAGGCCATCAGGCCGATGCCCACCCCGAGGTTGACCATGTTCAGGAAGAGGATCCAGAGCACCGGGATCCCGAGGAACGCTCCCAGGACCAGGCACATCGCGGCGGCCTGGGCGTTGTTCGTCCACACCTTGGCGGCGAAGGAGGCCGCGGGGTGGCTGGAGTAGTACGTCTCGTACCCGCCGCCCGGCTCCGTCAGCGCCTGCAGCTCCTCCGGGGCGGCGATGGCGCCCTGGACCTCGGGATGGGTGGCTATCCACCAGCCGATGAGCACGCCGAGCAGGGTGGACAGCAGCGCCGTCGGTATCCACCAGCGGCGGCTGCGGTGGACGGCGGCCGGGAAGGCGGCCGTGAAGAAGTGGGCCGCGTCCCGCCAGCCGGCGCGGCGGGTGCCCGTCACAGTGGCGCGGGCGCGGGCCACCAGCTGGGTCAGGCGGCCGGTGAGCAGGGGGTCGGGGGCGCTGGACTGGATCAGGGAGAGGTGGGTGGAGGCCCGCTGGTAGAGGGCGACGAGCTCGTCGGCCTCGGCTCCGGTCAGCCGGCGTCCGCGGCCCAGGAGCTGTTCCAGGCGGTCCCATTCCGCCCGGTGGGCCGTGACGAAGACGTCGAGATCCATCCGGTTCCGCTCCCCTGCCCCAGGACCTGGCTCCTGCTCGGTACTGCTTGGTTCTGCTTGGTTCTGCTTAGTTCTACGGTGGTCAGCTTGGCAGACTGGATGACCAAGGGGCGGGTCCGGCCACGTGAAAGGTGTGCAGCGGTGAGCGATCTGGTGACGGGGGACGCGGTCGTCCTGGGCCTGCGGCCGGCGAGGGTTCCGAGCCGGGCGCTGGCGGTCCTCCTCGACCTGGTCGTCTACCTCACCGGCTACCTCCTGATCTCCATCGGGCTGGGCTTCGCCACCGCGTCGCTGGACGAGGCCGCCGTCGCGGCCGTCGCGGTGGCGTCCTTCCTGCTGCTGCTGGTCGGGGTGCCGATCGCGGTGGAGACGCTGAGCCACGGGCGTTCGCTCGGGAAGCTCGCGTGCGGGTTGCGCGTGGTGCGGGACGACGGCGGGCCCATCCGTTTCCGGCACGCCCTGGTCCGCGGGGCGATGGGGGTCATCGAGCTGCTGGGGACCTTCGGGACCGTGGCGTGCCTCGCCTCCCTGGTGTCGGCGCGGGGGCGGCGGCTCGGGGACGTGTTCGCGGGGACGCTGGTGGTCCGGGAGCGGGTGCCGGGGGCCCGGGTGATGCCGGTGCCGCCGCCTCCGCCGTGGCTGGCCGGGCGGTTCGCCGGGCTGGACCTGTCGGCGGTCCCGGACGGGCTGTGGCTGGCGATACGGCAGTACCTGACGCGGATGAACCAGCTGGATCCGCAGGTGGGTGCGGGGATGGCGGCCCGGCTGGCGGACGACCTGGTGGCGCGGACGGGGGCGCCCGCGCCGGTCGGCGTGCCCGCGGCCGCGTATCTGATGGCGGTGGTGCACGAACGGCAGTCGAGGGATGCGGCCCGGGCTTTCGGCACCCCGGGGCACGCGGCTGCGCCCGTACCGGCTGCTGCTCCCGCACACGGGGCTCCGACCGTACCGGCCGCCGTGCCCGGATACGGTCCGGCGGTGCCGGCCGCTCCCCCCGCCCCGGCCCAGCCTCCCGCCGAGCCCGTCCGCCGTACCGGGTTCGCGCCGCCCGCCTGAGGGTTACTCCTCGAAGGTCGAGGGCGGGGTCTCCAGGTGTTCGAGCTCGATCCCGGGGGCGGCGAGGACCACGTCCCCGGCCAGGTGAACCGTGTGGACCTCACCGGTGTCCAAGGCGGTGACCTGGTACTCGTCCACCACCAGCGGTCCGCTGTCCGTCGGGTGCTCCGCGCGCCCGAGCAGCGCCCACGCCTGGTCGACGGTGCGGGGCGCGAGCACCGGATCGGTGAAGGCGACGAGCCGGACCCGCGTGGCGGGCGCGCCGGGGGTCAGGCGGAGCAGGCGGGCCGTCGCCACCAGGAAGGCCGGTGAGGTGCCGGTGAAGCCGCCCGCGGCGACGTTGCCCTCGGTGGCCTCGGTGCCGCTCGGGTCGCTGCGGACCCAGGTGACACCGTCGATGGCGGCGCCGCGGACCTGCCAGCTCGCCGCGTTCAGTTCGAGGCGGATGGGGCGGCCCAGCTCGTCGACCGCCAGGTCGACCGAGCCCCGGTGGTCGCCGTCCGGGCCGGTGAGCTGGGAGACGTAGCGCCAGCCAGAGGGGCCGGGGGCACAGTGGAAGTGCTCCTCGCCGAGGGGGGCGTGGTCGTGCGGGTCGTGGAGCGAGTAGCGGCCGCGGGGCATGGGAGCTGGGTCCTCGGGTGGTCTCGGATGGATACGGGGCAGGCCCCCGGCGTGCTGCCGGGGGCCTGCCTTCGACGTGCTGCCGCTGCCGCGTCGGGGATCAGTAGCGGTAGTGGTCCGGCTTGTACGGGCCTTCGACCTTGACGCCGATGTACTCGGCCTGCTCCGGGCGCAGGGTGGTCAGCTTGACGCCGAGGGCGTCGAGGTGGAGGCGGGCCACCTTCTCGTCCAGGTGCTTGGGCAGCACGTAGACGTCGGTCGGGTACTCCTCCGGCTTGGTGAACAGCTCGATCTGCGCCAGGGTCTGGTCCGCGAACGAGTTCGACATCACGAACGACGGGTGGCCGGTCGCGTTGCCCAGGTTCAGCAGACGGCCCTCGGACAGCACGATCAGCACCTTGCCGTCCGGGAACGTCCACGTGTGGACCTGCGGCTTGACCTCGTCCTTGACGATGCCCTCGATCTTCGCCAGACCGGCCATGTCGATCTCGTTGTCGAAGTGGCCGATGTTGCCCACGATCGCCTGGTGCTTCATCTTGGCCATGTCCGAGGCCATGATGATGTCCTTGTTGCCCGTGGTCGTGATGAAGATGTCGGCCGTCTCCACCACGTCGTCCAGCGTCGCGACCTGGTAGCCGTCCATCGCCGCCTGCAGCGCACAGATCGGGTCGATCTCGGTGACGATGACGCGGGCGCCCTGGCCGCGCAGCGACTCCGCGCAGCCCTTGCCGACGTCGCCGTAACCGCAGACCACCGCGACCTTGCCGCCGATCAGGACATCGGTGGCGCGGTTGATGCCGTCGATCAGCGAGTGGCGGCAGCCGTACTTGTTGTCGAACTTCGACTTCGTCACCGCGTCGTTCACGTTGATCGCCGGGAACAGCAGCGTGCCCTCCGCCATCATCTCGTAGAGGCGGTGGACACCGGTGGTGGTCTCCTCGGTGACACCGCGGATCTCGGACGCGAGCTGCGTCCACTTCTGCGGGGTCTCGCCGAGGGTGCGGTTCAGCAGGGTGAGGATGTGGCCGTACTCCTCGGAGTCCGCCGTGGACGGGTCCGGGGCGGAGCCGGCCTTCTCGAACTCGACGCCCTTGTGGACGAGGAGGGTGGCGTCACCGCCGTCGTCCAGGATCATGTTCGGGCCGCCGGTGGGGGTGTTCGGCCAGGTCAGCGCCTGCTCCGTGCACCACCAGTACTCCTCCAGCGTCTCGCCCTTCCACGCGAAGACGGGGACGCCCTGCGGGTTGTCCGGGGTGCCGTTCGGGCCGACGGCGATGGCGGCGGCCGCGTGGTCCTGGGTGGAGAAGATGTTGCAGGAGGCCCAGCGGACATCGGCGCCGAGGGCGACCAGGGTCTCGATGAGGACGGCGGTCTGCACGGTCATGTGCAGGGAGCCGGTGATGCGGGCGCCGGCCAGCGGCTGCGCCGCGGCGTACTCCTTGCGGATCGACATCAGGCCCGGCATCTCGTGCTCGGCCAGGGTGATCTCCTTGCGGCCGAACGCGGCAAGGGAAAGGTCTGCGACCTTGAAGTCCATGGGTGCTGCTCCTCATGGTTCGAGAGGGTGGGTACGGCTGAGCCGTGCGCCGACCGACCGTGGGACGGCGGTGCACCGAGCACAGTCCGTCGGGGGCCCTCTCTCCCCTCGGCCGGTCACGAGGACCCGCCCGACCGCCATCAGCAGCGACGCCTGACACTGATGTCGAATCTACACCGAGCGGCGGAGCGTTCCCCAGTCGAAGCGGGAACCGGTCCCGGTTCGGGAGGGCGGCCGGGAGCGGCCAGGAGAGGGGTGGGGCGGATGGAACGCAGGCCGGGCCGGAGACTCGGTATCTGGGCGATGGTGCTGCTGGTGCTCGGCGGGGTGCTGTTCCTCGGGGTGACGGTGACGACGGCCGTCCTGGTGGGGGACGGGTTTACGGTCCGCTCCGTCCCGAGCGACTCGATGGACCCGACGTACCGGCGCGGGGACACGGCCTACTTCACGGTCGGGGCCGGGAAGGGGGTCCGGCGCGGGGACGTCGCCCTCATCTCGGCTCCGAGCTGGGTTCCGGAGGGGGACATCGTGAAGCGGGTGGTGGCCCTCGGCGGTGACCGGATCTCGTACCGGGTCGGCGACCGGGCGGTGATGCTCAACGGGGTGCCGCTGACCGAGCCGTACCTGAAGGACCCGGCCACTCCGGCGACGGCCTCCTTCGACGTGACCGTGCCCGAGGGGCGGATGTTCGTGATGGGCGACAACCGCGGCAACTCGTACGACTCCCACCTGCGGATCTCCGACCACAACGGGACCCTGCCGGTCTCGGCGGTGCGGGGCAAGGCCGTCGCCGCGCCGGTGGGCTTCATGGCGTCCGGCGCGGTGGGCCTGTTCGGGATCCTCTCGTTCCTCGTCGGCGGCGGGCTCGGGATCGCGGCGCTCGTGGTGCGGCGGAAGGCGCGGCGGGGGCAGGGCGCCGCCCCGCCCCAGGCGGCGTGGCCCCTCGCCTGAGGCCCGACGTATGAGGGCCGACGCGTGGGGGCCGACGGGAGAGGCCTGGCGGGAGAGGCCTGGCGGACGTGGGGGGGGGGGCGCGGCAGCCCGGGGGGGGACGGGCCCGCGGGGGGGTGGTCTCTTCTGGGGTGGTCGGGGGGGGGGTGTATAGCGAGGTGT
>NZ_JBEZBN010000108.1:0-6445 GCF_040647115.1 Streptomyces sp. NPDC044571 | reverse complement strand
GACGGCGGGGGCCTGCGCGGATGCGGGTGGGATCAGCTGCCCTGGGCGGATGCGGGTGGGATCAGCTGCCCTGGGCGGATGCGGGTGGGATCAGCTGCCCTGGGCGGCCTGCCGGGCGTTGTAGATGTCCGGCTCCAGGTAGATCACGCGGGCGATCGGCACCGCCTCGCGGATGCGGGCCTCGGCGGCGTCGATGGCGCGGGCCACCTCGGCCGCCGTGTCGTCGTGCTGGACGGCGATCTTCGCGGCGACCAGGAGCTCCTCGGGGCCGAGGTGCAGGGTGCGCATGTGGATCACGCGGGTGACGGTGTGCCCGTCGACGGCCGCGGCCTTGATCTTCTCGATCTCCGCGGTGCCGGCGGCCTCCCCCAGCAGCAGGGACTTCGTCTCCGCCGCCAGGACGACCGCGATCAGGATGAGCAGGACGCCGATGCACAGGGTGCCGATGCCGTCCCAGACGCCGTTGCCGGTGGCCAGGGCCAGGCCGACACCGCCGAGGGCCAGGACCAGGCCGACGAGGGCGCCGAAGTCCTCCAGCAGGACCACGGGGAGCTCGGGTGCCTTGGCGCGCCGGATGAAGTCGGTCCACGACAGCGAGCCGCGGATCTCGTTCGACTCCTTGATGGCCGTGCGGAAGGAGAAGCCCTCCGCGATGATCGCGAAGACGAGGACGCCGATCGGCCAGTACCAGGCTTCGATGGGGTGGGGGTGCTTGATCTTCTCGTAGCCCTCGTAGACGGCGAACATGCCACCGACCGTGAACAGCACGATGGAGACGAGGAAGGCGTAGATGTAGCGCTCGCGCCCGTATCCGAAGGGGTGTTGGGGTGTGGCCTCGCGCTGGGCCTTCTTCCCGCCGAGCAGCAGCAGCCCCTGGTTTCCGGAGTCCGCCAGCGAGTGGACGCTTTCCGCGAGCATCGACGAGGAGCCGCTGAAGACGAAGGCCACGAATTTGGCTGCGGCGATGGCGAGGTTGGCGGCGAGTGCCGCGACGATCGCCCTGGTACCGCCCGACGCGCTCATGGGTGCTGGATGTCCCTTCCTCGGTGCGGCGGCCCTGGCCGGGGCGCCGCGCTACGGCCGCACATTGTTGCAGCCGGCGCCGCGAGAGCCGGTACGGACGCCGTGTCAGACGAGGACCGTGGCACGGAAAATCGTTCCAGTACCGGACAATGACACCTTTTCGCCGGCCGGTACGAAGACGGACTCGCCGGGTCCCAGGGTCACTTCGTCCGCCTTCGGGCGGCCCGCCGTGCAGAGCAGGATCTGCGGGGTGGTGTCCGGGAGGGGGTGCGGGGCGGCGCCGGGGGCGAGGACGAAGCGGGAGAGGCGGAACTCGTCGATGGGGGTCTCGTAGACCTCCTCGACGTCGCCCTCGGGGCGCAGCAGGGCCGGGTCGCCGGTCTCGAACCGCACGATCCTGAGCAGTTCGGGCACGTCCACGTGCTTGGGCGTCAGGCCGGCGCGCAGGACGTTGTCGGAGTTGGCGAGCAGTTCGACGCCGAGCCCGTCGAGGTAGGCGTGCGGGACGCCCGCGCCGAGGAACATGGCCTCGCCGGGCTGGAGTCGTACGTGGTTGAGCAGCATCGCCGCGATCACGCCCGGGTCGCCGGGGAAGTGGTGGACGAGCGAGGCGTACGGGGCGTACGGGCCGCCCAGGCGTAGGACGGCGGCTCCGGCCTCGGCCACCGTACGGGCCATCTCGGCGCGGTCGGCGGCCAGTACGGCGGTGAGCATCTCGCGCAGCGCCGCGTCCTCGGGGTGGGCGTGGAGCAGGTCGACGTACGGCTTGAGGGAGTTGACCTCCAGCCCGGCCAGCAGCTCGGCGCTCTCCAGGGGCGGGCGGAACCCGCACAGTCCCTCGAAAGGGGTCAGCGCGCAGAGCATCTCGGGCTTGTGGTGGGGGTCCTTGTAGTTGCGGTGGCCGGCGTCCAGGGGGATGCCGCGGCGCTCCTCCTCGGCGTAGCCCTCCTCGGCCTGGGCGCGGTCGGGGTGGACCTGGAGGGAGAGCGGGGCGCCGGCGGCGAGGATCTTGAGGAGGAAGGGCAGGCGGGGGCCGAACTTCGCGACGGTGGCCGCGCCGAGCTCGCGTTCCGGGTCGGCGGCGATCACCTCGGCGAGGGTGGTCTCGCCTGCGCCGCGGTAGAGGCGGGAGGGGGCGCCGGGGTGCGCGCCCATCCACAGCTCGGCCTGGGGCTCCCCCGTGGGCTCGGCGCCCATGAGGTGCGGGAGCGCGGTGGTGGATCCCCAGGCGTAGGGGCGGATCGTGTTCGTCAGGCGGTCCATCTTCGTCCGTCTTCCTGGATGAAGGGCCGGCACGGTCGTGTGCTCAGCCGTGTCCCCTGGTCGCCAGGGCCAGGTAGGCGGTGGCGAAATCCGTGACGGCGAGGAGCTCGGCGAGCTGCTCCAGCTCGCTGCCCTCCTCGGGTTCGAGCTCGCTGACGGCCGTGTCGTGGCTGAGGGCGAGTTCGCGTGCGGCCGGGGCGGCGCTCAGGCCTCCCGTGGGCCGGTCGCGCAGCAGGACGATGCGGGCGCGCAGGGCTTGGGGCTCCTCGACCCGGTCACGGAAGAAGTCGTCCGGATCGGCTCCGGCGGCGAGGTCGCCGGCGAGCAGGACCCCGTGGGCGGGCAGCGCCTCGGGCAGTTCGTGGGCCAGCGCGGGGCGGCCGGCCAGCTCGGCGAGGGTGGCGGCGAACCGGCGGCCCGCGGGTCCCGCGCCGGCGCCCTCGCTCCAGATGAGCGGGAGGGAGTCGGCGAGCTCGGCGGCGAGGGTCTTGGCCGGGTTGGAGTACGTGGCGATGGCCGGCCCGCAGCGTTCGGCGGTCCGGTCGAGCCGGTCGGCGACGCGCTGGAGGGTGTCGGGGGCCGCGGTGATCAGGCCGACCTTGTCGAGGAGCAGCAGCAGCGGCGTCAGCAGGGCCCACAGGGCTCCGGGGCCGGCCGCGGCGGACTCGTCGTACTCCTGGTACGGGGCCTTGGCCATCGGTACGAAGAGCCCGTGCGCGCCGTCCACGGCCTCGCTGAGCGGGGAGCGCTCGGGGGCGACGGCGACGACGGTGCAGCCGCGCCGGTAGGCCTGTTCCGCGAGGGTGGCGAGACTGGGCTCGGTGCCGTCGGTGGTGGCGAGGAGCAGCAGGTCGACGGGGCCGGCCCAGCCGGGCAGCGTCCAGCGCAGGGCGCCCGCGGCGGCCGCGACCCCGGTGGGCGCGAGCCGGTGGACGGGCGCGGACGCACCGGCGAGGGCGCCGAGCAGGTCGGCCACGCAGCCCGCGGCGGTGCCGGGGCCCGCGATGAGCACGGCCCGGGGACGGCCGTCGGGCCGCAGGTCGGCGAGGCCCGCCTCGGTCGCGTGCCGGGCGGCGGTGCGGACTCTGGCCCCGGCTTCGGCGGCGCCGCGCAGCAGACCTCGACGGTCGGCGCGGGCGAGATCGTCCGGTGCGTCGAGGAGCGACTCGTCGAGCATTGCGGCCTCCGGCGGTGGTGAGGGACCCAGGGTTGCGGAATCGGTCTCAGCGTCTGCGGCGGGGGTGGCTCAGGCGGGGCGGCGGGCCTCGTCGACCAGGAGGACCGGGATGCCGTCGCGGACCGGGTACGCGAGGCCGCAGTCCCGGCCGGTGCAGATCAGCTCGGGCGCCGTCTCGTCGGCCGACTTGTCCTCAAGGGGCGAGTGGCAGGCGGGGCAGGCGAGGATCTCCAGAAGGCCGGCTTCGAGCGGCATGGGGCGCTTCCCTTCGAACATGCGGATTGGGCGAGGTCAGCGTACCGCCGAGTCACCTGCGGTGCGGCCCGACGACGTCGGGCACGGACCCGGTGCGGCGCCGGTGGGTGCCGGGCGGGGCGGCACGGTCGGCGCCTTCCCGCCCGGCGGGCGCATCAAGCGCGGACGAGGGCGAGGACCTCGTCGCGGACCTTGACGAGCTGCGCGGCGTCGCGCGCCTCGACGTTCAGGCGCAGCAGCGGCTCGGTGTTGGAGGCGCGCAGGTTGAACCACCAGTCGGCGGTGGTGGCGGTGAGGCCGTCCAGCTCGTCGAGGGTGACTCCGTCCCGCGGACCGTACGCGGCCTTGACGGCGGCGAGGCGGTCGGCCTGGTCGGCGACGGTGGAGTTGATCTCGCCCGAGCCGGCGTAGCGGTCGTAGGAGGCGACCAGGTCGGAGAGGGTGCCGTCCTGGCCGCCGAGGGCGGCGAGGACGTGGAGCGCGGCGAGCATGCCGGTGTCCGCGTTCCAGAAGTCCTTGAAGTAGTAGTGCGCCGAGTGCTCGCCGCCGAAGATCGCGCCGGTCTTCGCCATCTCCTCCTTGATGAAGGAGTGGCCGACCCGGGTGCGGACCGGGGTGCCGCCGTGCTCGCGGACGACCTCGGGCACGGACCAGGACGTGATCAGGTTGTGGATCACGGTGCCGGTGCCGCCGTTGCGGGCCAGCTCGCGGGCCGCGACCAGGGCGGTCACGGCGGACGGGGAGACGCCCTCGCCGCGCTCGTCGACGACGAAGCAGCGGTCCGCGTCCCCGTCGAAGGCGAGGCCGAGGTCGGCGCCCTCGGCCTTGACCCGGGCCTGGAGGTCGACGAGGTTCTTCGGGTCGAGCGGGTTGGCCTCGTGGTTCGGGAAGGTCCCGTCGAGCTCGAAGTACATCGGTACGAGCCCCAGGGGCAGGCCCTCGAACACGGTGGGGACGGTGTGGCCGCCCATGCCGTTGCCCGCGTCCACGACCACCTTGAGCGGGCGGATGGAGCCGAGGTCCACCAGGGACTTCAGGTGCGCGGCGTACCCGGCGAGGGTGTCCTGCTCGGTGACGGTGCCGGGGACGGTGCCGGCCGCGGGGGCGGGGGCGCCTTCCTCGGACCACTTCTCGACGAGCTCGCGAATCGCGGACAGGCCGGTGTCCTGGCCGACCGGGGCGGCGCCCGCGCGGCAGAGCTTGATGCCGTTGTACCGCGCCGGGTTGTGCGAGGCGGTGAACATCGCGCCGGGCAGGTCCAGCGTGCCGGACGCGTAGTACAGCTGGTCGGTGGAGCACAGGCCGATCAGCGTGACGTCCACGCCGCGGGCGGCGGCGCCGCGCGCGAAGGCGGCGGACAGGGCGGGCGAAGAGGGCCGCATGTCGTGGCCGACGACGATCGCGGTGGCGGCGGTGATCTCCACGAAGGCGGCGCCGAACAGCTCGGCCAGCGACTCGTCCCACTCGTCGGGTACGACACCACGTACGTCGTACGCCTTGACGATGTTCGAAAGATCTGCGGCCACTGCCTGCCCCTCCTGCGGTCTGTGCGGTGGGGCCAACCTACCGTGCACGCACGGCGGCTCTTGAGGCGATCCGCATGTCAGGAGTCCGGCGAACGCAGGACGCGCAGGTGTCCGCGGCGCGTCTCCCCGGTGGCGCCGCCCCCTGGGCCGGCGCCGCCGGCCTCGGCGGCCCGGTCGTGCGGGCGGGCGGCCTCGCGGACGGCGTTGGCCAGTGCTTCGAGGTCGTCGCCGCTGGGGCGGGAGGGGGCGGAGCCGTCGGTGAGGCGTACGACGTCCCAGCCGCGCGGCGCGGTCAGGCGCTCGGAGTGCTCGGCGCACAGGTCGTAGCAGTGGGGTTCCGCGTAGGTGGCGAGCGGGCCGAGGACTGCGGTCGAATCGGCGTAGACGTACGTCAGTGTCGCGACGGCAGGGCGGCCGCACGCGGTGCGCGAACAGCGACGTACAAGGCTCACGACGTTGGACGGTACCGCACTCTTGACCGGGCCGCGACGACTCTCCCCCCGCTCACTCCCCCGTGTCGTGCCCGCGGTGGGGCGCGCAGGGCCCGTGAACGCCGGGGCGCGGCCGGTCCTGCGGGCTACCCTGCGGGGGTGACGGACGCCGCCAACCCCCTGCCTCCCGGTCCTCCCGGCCCCACCGGTCCCACCGGACCGGAGGGGCCCGCGCACCCTGCCGGGCTCCCCGCCGACCCCCCTGCCGAGCCGCGCACGCGCAGGCGCGACCGGCACGGCCGGGGGATGCGCGGGCCGGTGGCCCCGCCGCAGGTGCCGCTGTCGGCGAGCCGGGCGGAGCTGTTCGGCGACCTCGTGCGGGACTCGGTCGAGCGGCTGGAGCGGCGCTGGCCGCAGCTGGCGGAGGTGGAGTTCGTCGTCGCCGACGTACCGGGGCCGCCGGGCGGCCCGGACGCCGGATGGAACGACGAGGCCGTGCCGCTGGGGGCCCTGTCGGAGGCGGCGGGTCCGGGGCGGCCGGCCCGCATCGTGGTGTTCCGGCGGCCGGTGGAGATCCGGTCGAAGACACGGGACGAACGGGCCGTGCTGGTGCACGAGATCGTGGTGGAGCAGGTCGCGGAGCTGCTGGGGTTGTCGCCGGAGACGGTGGACCCCCGCTACGGCCAGGACTGAGGTCCCGGGCCGCGGCCAGGACCAGGGGCCGGGGCGGCGCCCGCACCGCGGGGCCGGCCCCGGCCGGGGGCCCGACC
>NZ_JBEZBN010000107.1:0-6785 GCF_040647115.1 Streptomyces sp. NPDC044571 | reverse complement strand
CCCTCCCGCCCCCCCCTCCCCCCCCCCCGGCCTGGGGGTTCGGGCCCACCCCGCGGGGGGGGCGGGGGCCCCCCCCCCCCCCCGCCCCTCCGGGCGTGCTCTACGCAGGTGTTCCGTGGTGCTTGACGACCGTTACTTGACGACCGTGATGCGGTCCGCCGCCGGCGGGGCGATCGGGCTCGCCGCCGAGGACTTCGCCAGGTAGGCGTTGAAGGCCTCCAGGTCGGGCACGCCGACCAGCTTGTTCTTGTGGTCCTTCAGGACGGTGAAGCCGTCACCGCCGCCCGCGAGGAACTCGTTCATCGCGACCCGGTAGGTCTTGGCGGGGTCGATCGCCGCGCCGTTCAGCTTCACCGAGTCCACGACGATGCGGTCCGCGCCCGTCTTCGTCATGTCCAGGGTGTAGGTGAAGCCCTTGGAGACCTGGAGGATCTTCGGGGCCGTACCGTTGACCGGCCCGCTGACCTGCTGCTGGAGCGCGGTGATCAGCTGCGCACCGGTCAGGTCCACGATGTTCATGAGGTTGTTGAACGGCTGCACGGTGTACGACTCGCCGTACGTCACGACGCCGTCCCCCTCGTCACCCGCGGCCTTGTAGGCCAGGTCGGCACGGATGCCGCCCGGGTTCATGATGGCCAGCTGTGCGCCGCCCTTGTCGGCCGGGGCCGTGGCCTCCAGCTGAGCGTCGGCGATCAGGTCGCCGAGCGGCTTCTCCGGGGCCTCCGAGCCGCGGCCCGCGATGTCCGCCGAGATGTAGCCCATCGGCCGGTTGGCGACCGGCGCCGCCAGGGTCTTCCAGCGGTCGATCAGCTCGGTCATGTCCGGGGCCTTGGGCAGGTCCCGGGTGACGACCTTGTTGACCGGCTTCGGCGAGACGAGCGGCGTACGGACGATGTCCTTGGTCTGCCGGTCGTACGTCAGCGTGGTGTCCGTGAACAGGCGGCCGTAGGAGGCGGCCGAGGTGACCATGCGCGGGTTGCCCGCCGGGTCGGGGATGTTGCACGCGTACGCCTGGTGCGTGTGGCCCGTAACCAGCGCGTCGACCTTCGAGTCGACGTTCTTCGCGATGTCCACGATGGCGCCCGAGATGCCGGCGCCGGCACCCGGCACGTTGCAGTCGTAGTTGTACGCGCCGCTCGCGGGCAGTCCGCCCTCGTGGATGAGCGCGACGATCGACTTCACGCCCTGCTTGTTCAGCTCCTCGGCGTACTTGTTGATCGTCTCGACCTCGTCGCCGAACTTGAGGCCCTTGACCCCGTCGGCGGTCACGACGTCCGGGGTGCCCTCCAGGGTGACGCCGATGAAGCCGATCTTCACGTCCCCCTTCTTCCAGATGAAGGTGGGCGACATCAGCGGACGCTTGGTCTTCTCGTCGGTCACGTTCGCCGCGAGGTACTTGAACTCGGAGCCGGTGAACTCCTTGCCGTACTCGAAGCAGCCGTCGACCGGGTGGCAGCCGCCGTACGCCATGCGGCGCAGCTCGGTCTTGCCCTCGTCGAACTCGTGGTTGCCGACGCTCGTGACGTCCAGCTTGAGCTTGTTCAGCGCCTCGACGGTCGGCTCGTCGTGGAAGAGACCCGACAGCATCGGGCTGCCGCCGATCATGTCACCGGCGGCGGCGGTGACGGAGTACTCGTGGCCCTTGCGGGCTTCGCGCAGGCCGGTCGCCAGGTACTCGACACCGCCGGCCGGTATGGCCTTGGTGGTGCCGTCCGCCTGACGCTCGCTCACGGTGCCGGAGGAGCCCTGCGGCGGCTCCAGCGTGCCGTGGAAGTCGTTGAACGACAGCATCTGCACGTCGACGGTGCGGTCCTTGCCGGCACCGCCACCACTCGCGGCCCCGGCCGGCAGCGCGGCGGCGACCATCGCTCCGGCCCCGGCCGTGACGGCCAGGGCGGTGAAGGCCAACCGGCGCGTGCGGCGGTTCCGTTGTGGCTTCGCTGACATTTAGTCCCCTTATGTGACAGCGGTAATGCATGGGAGGTCCGGGGAAGCCTATGGTCAACGCGCGTAGCACGACAGGGGGTACCGGGTATCGAGCTGGTTACACGCGGAAGACGGATCGATGGCGGGACCCCCGCCCGCACACCACCACCCGCGCCGCCCGCGGCCGTAGGCTCGACGTATGACTGACGACGCAGCAGCGGCCCTGGAGCCGGGACGGCAGATGGAGACGCTCGACGAGCTGACGGAGGAACAGGCCGACGCCGTGCTCGCGCTGATCGAGGAGGCGGCCCGGTCGGACGGCACCACCGCCGTGTCCGAACAGGGCCGGCTCCAGTTGCGCGGCGGCCGCCGCGAGGGCATCCGGCACTTCCTGGTCACCGAGAAGGGGCGGCTCGCCGCCTACGGCCAACTGGAGGACACCGACCCGGTGGAGGCCCCCGCCGCCGAGCTGGTCGTCCATCCCGCCCTGCGCGGACGCGGACACGGGCGGGCCCTCGGCTCGGCCCTGCTCGCCGCCTCCGGCAAGCGGATCCGGGTATGGGCACACGGGGGCAAATCGGCTGCCCGCCACCTCGCGCAGGTGCTCGGCCTGACCCTGTTCCGCGAGCTCCGCCAGCTGCGGCGCCCGCTCGACGGCCCGGACGCGCCGCCGCTGCCCGAGCCGGTGCTGCCGCCCGGCGTGAGCGTGCGCACCTTCGTACCCGGCCAGGACGACGCGGCCTGGCTCGCCGCGAACGCGGCCGCCTTCGCCCACCACCCCGAACAGGGCACGCTGACGCAGCGGGACCTCGACGACCGCATGGCGCAGCCGTGGTTCGACCCCAAGGGGTTCTTCCTCGCCGAACGGGAGGGGCAGGAGGGGGAGATCATCGGCTTCCACTGGACGAAGATCCACGCCGCGGACCAGCTCGGCGAGGTGTACGTCCTCGGCGTCCGCCCCGGCGCCCAGGGCGGCGGCCTCGGCAAGGCCCTCACCACGATCGGCCTGCGCCACCTGGCCGCGGCGGGCCTGCCGACGGCGATGCTGTACGTGGACGCCGACAACCCGGCGGCCCTCTCCGTCTACGAGGGCATGGGCTTCAGCACCCACGAAGTCGACCTCATGTACCGCACCGAAAGCTGACGCCGCCCCACCCCGCGGGGCTCCCGCCGGCCCGGAGCCCCGGAACACCGCGCCCGCGCGCAGGCCGCCGGGGCCCGGCGGCAGGCCGCACGACGGCGGACCGACCCGCCTGACCGGACCACCGAGCCGGATCACCGGGCCGGTACGCCGGGCCGGATCACCAGGCCGGGTCGCCGCGGGGCGGCCGGGCCGGGGGTGGTGCTGCGTGCGCGGGGCCGCCGGGGCGGGGGGCGACGTACTCGTGTGTCATGCGGACCCTGGAAGCCATGCGCCATTCACCGGGCCTTAAGACGCGCTTGCGACCCTCCCCGCATGCAGCCCCGCCTCCGACTGACGGCGACCACGTCCGACGCGCCTGACCTGCCGCGTGCGCGGAAGAATGGAGTCATGAGCCACCAGCCCAGCGCAGGCCCCACCGAGGTCCCCGCCCAGCACCCGTCTCGCCCCTCCTCCGCCGACCCCGCAGCAGCACCGGCATCGGCCTCGGCACCGGCGGCCGCGCGGATCGGCTCCATAGCCGCGCACCGCCCCCACGTCGGCCTCGAACCGGATCTCGCCCCCGACCTCGACGCCGACCTGGACCCCTACGAGGACAAGGACGGCGGCGAACTGCCCGCCGGGCGGTTCCTGGACCGCGAGCGCAGCTGGCTGGCCTTCAACGAACGCGTCCTGGAGCTGGCCGAGGACCCGACGACCCCGCTGCTGGAGCGCGCCAACTTCCTGGCGATCTTCGCGAGCAACCTCGACGAGTTCTTCATGGTCCGCGTCGCCGGCCTCAAGCGCCGCATCGCGACCGGCGTCGCCACCCGTTCGGCCTCGGGGCTGCAGCCCCGCGAGGTCCTCGACCTCATCTGGACCCGCTCGCGCGAGCTCATGGCCCGCCACGCCGCCTGCTTCCAGCAGGACATCTCCCCGCAGCTCGCCGAGGAGGGCGTCCACCTCATCCGCTGGCCCGACCTCACCGAGAAGGAGCAGGCCCGCCTCTTCACGCTGTTCCGGAACCAGATCTTCCCGGTGTTGACCCCGCTGGCCGTGGACCCCGCGCACCCCTTCCCGTACATCTCGGGCCTCTCGCTGAACCTGGCGGTCGTCGTGCGCAACCCGGTCAGCGGGCACCGCCACTTCGCCCGCGTCAAGGTGCCGCCGCTGCTGTCCCGGTTCCTGGAGGCCTCCCCGCAGCGCTACGTCCCGCTGGAGGACGTGATCGCCGCGCACCTGGAGGAGCTGTTCCCCGGCATGGAGGTGCTCGCGCACCACATGTTCCGCGTGACCCGCAACGAGGACCTGGAGGTCGAGGAGGACGACGCCGAGAACCTGCTCCAGGCCCTGGAGAAGGAGCTCATGCGGCGCCGCTTCGGCCCGCCGGTGCGCCTGGAGGTCGAGGAGTCCATCGACCCCGGCGTCCTGGACCTGCTGGTGCAGGAGCTGAAGATCTCGCCCGCCGAGGTCTACCCGCTGCCCGGCCCGCTGGACCTGACCGCCCTCTTCGGGATCGCCTCCCTGGACCGGCCCGAGCTGAAGTACCCGAAGTTCGTCGCCGGCACCCACCGGGACCTGGCCGAGGTCGAGTCCGCGTCCGCGCCCGACATCTTCGCCGCGCTGCGCGAGCGGGACGTCCTGCTGCACCACCCGTACGACTCCTTCTCCACCTCGGTGCAGGCCTTCCTGGAACAGGCCGCCGCCGACCCGGACGTCCTCGCGATCAAGCAGACGCTGTACCGCACCTCCGGCGACTCGCCGATCGTCGACGCCCTGATCGACGCCGCCGAATCGGGCAAGCAGGTCCTCGTCCTGGTCGAGATCAAGGCCCGCTTCGACGAGCAGGCCAACATCAAGTGGGCGCGGAAGCTGGAGGAGTCCGGCTGCCACGTCGTCTACGGCCTGGTCGGCCTCAAGACCCACTGCAAACTCTCCCTGGTCGTCCGTCAGGAGGGCGACACCCTGCGCCGCTACAGCCACGTCGGCACCGGCAACTACCACCCCAAGACCGCCCGCCTCTACGAGGACCTCGGCCTGCTCACCGCCGACCCGCAGGTCGGCGCGGACCTCTCCGACCTGTTCAACCGGCTGTCGGGCTACTCGCGCCGCGAGACCTACCGCCGGCTGCTCGTCGCCCCGCGCTCCCTGCGCGACGGGCTGATCGCGCGGATCGACAAGGAGGCCGCCCACCACCTGGCCGGCCGGCCCGCCTACGTCCGCCTCAAGATGAACTCGATCGTCGACGAGGCCCTCATCGACGCCCTCTACCGGGCCTCCCGCGCGGGAGTTCCCGTCGACATCTGGGTCCGCGGCATCTGCGCCGTGCGCCCCGGTGTCACCGGGCTCTCGGAGAACATCCGGGTCCGCTCGGTCCTCGGCCGCTTCCTGGAACACTCCCGGGTCTTCGCCTTCGGCAACGGCGGCGAGCCCGAGGTGTGGATCGGCAGCGCCGACATGATGCACCGCAACCTCGACCGCCGCATCGAGGCACTGGTCAGGGTCACCGACCCGGCCCACCGGGCGGCACTCGACCGGATGCTGGAAACCGGCATGTCCGACGCCACCTCCTCCTGGCACCTGGGCCCGGACGGCGAATGGACCCGGCACAGCACCGACCCCGAAGGCCAGCCGCTGCGGCACGTTCAGGAGATGCTCATAGACGCCCGGAGGCGCCGGCGTGGCTCAGCCAAACCATGACCTGATGGCGGGGACCGGTACCGCAGGTGACGTGCTCGGCACGTACCTGCGGGCCCAGGCCACCGCCTTCCTGCGCGCGCTCCGCGGGCACACCGGGAGCGCGGTGAGCGGGTCCGACGCCGTCGACGGCGCTGAGGCGGCGCGCAGCCTGCGGGGGGCTGCGCGCCGGATCAGCGGATCGCTGGCCACCTTCCGGGTGGTGACCGAGTCCTCCTGGGCCGACGGGCTGCGCACCGAACTGGTGTGGCTGTCCTCGACCCTGGCCGACGAGCACGCGTACGCCGCCCGGCTGACCCGGCTGATGGACGCGCTGCACCGGCTCGCGGGCACGCCGGAGGTCTCCTCGCCGCGGGGCGGCGCCGGCGCCCTCACGGTGGGCTCGGCGCGGGCGGGCGCGCTGCTGGAGCGCCAGCTGACCCTGGCCCGGACCCGGGCGCACTCGGCGACGCTCCAGGCCCTCGGCTCTTCCCGGTTCCACGCGGTGGCGGACGCGGTCGCGGTCCTCGCCTCGGAGGTGCCGCTGGACCCGGTCGCGGCCCGGGGGCCGGTGGAGGAGGTCCTGGTGCCCCTGGCGGAGGTGGCGCGGCACCGGCTGGCGGCGGCCGTCTCGGCGCTGCCGCCGACCGAGCGGGCACAGCCGTACAACGCCGACCACGACGGCTCCTGGCACGAGGTGCGCCGCCTGCTGCGGGTCCACCGCTACGCCCGGGAGGCCCTGGGCGAGGAGGTGGACCGGCTGGCCGCGGCGGGCGAGGCCCTGGACCGCCACCGCGACGCGGCGGAGGCGGCGGCCGCCTCCGCGACGGCGGCCCGCACCCCGCGCATCGCCCCGGCGACGGCCTACGCCCTGGGCATCCTTCACGCGGACCAGCGCCATGAGGTGGAGGCGGCCCGCACGGCGTTCTTCCGCATCGGGGTGGGGGTCGGCGCGCCATCGCCCAGCTGACGCGGGACGGCCGGAACTGGCCGGAATCCGCCCCCGGCGCCGGGGGCGGTCGGCGCCGCGGCCGGGGGGGGGGGCCCCGCCGCCCCCCGGCCC
>NZ_JBEZBN010000106.1:0-7254 GCF_040647115.1 Streptomyces sp. NPDC044571 | reverse complement strand
CTGCCGGCCCGTTCGCCTGCTCCCGGGCCTACTGGCCCGCGCCCGGGCGGACCAGCCCGCTCTCGTACGCGTACACCGCCGCCTGGACCCGGTCGCGCAGGCCCAGCTTCGTCAGCACGTGCCCCACGTGCGTCTTCACCGTGGTCTCGCTCACGAACAGATCCGCCGCGATCTCCGCGTTCGACAGGCCCCGCGCCACCAGCTTCAGCACCTCGACCTCCCGCTCGGTCAGCGTGCCCAGCGTGTCCGGGACGCTCTCCTCACCCGACGGCAGGTGCCCCGCGTACTTGTCCAGCAGCCGCCGCGTGATGCTCGGCGCGAGCATCGCCTCGCCGCCCGCCACCACCCGGATCGCCTGCACCAGCTCATTGGCCGGCGCATCCTTCAGCAGGAACCCGCTCGCGCCCGCCCGCAGCGCCTCCACCACGTACTCGTCCAGGTCGAACGTGGTCAGCACCAGCACCTTCGCCGGCCCGTCCCGCCCCGGCCCGGTGATCTGCCGGGTCGCCTCCACCCCGTCCATCCGCGGCATCCGGATGTCCATCAGCACCACATCGGGCTGCAACGCCCGCACCTGGTCCAGGGCCTGCAGACCGTCCCCGGCCTCACCGACCACCGCCAGGTCCTGTTCGGCCTCCAGGATCATCCGGAAACCGGTGCGCAGCAGCGGCTGGTCGTCGACCAGGAGGACGCGGATCGCCACGGGGTGTACCTCGTATTCGTACGGCGGCATCGTCGGACGCCGCCCATTCTGCCCTGGCCCGGTGATCAGGACTCCGCCGGTGCCACGTCCGCGCCCTCGGCGGCGGGCCTCGGCGGGGGCACCTCCCGGCGGTGTCCGGGGGAGATCACCAGCGGATAGGCCGGGGGAGTGCCGCCGAACTCCGGGCACACCGCCCGGTGATCGCACCACCCGCACAGCTTCGTCGGCCGCGGTCGCCACTCACCCGTCGCCGTCGCCTCCTTGATCGCCTCCCACAGCGCGAGCAGCTTGCGCTCCACCCGCTCCAGATCCGCGATCACCGGGTCGTACGTCAGCACGTCACCGCTGCCCAGATACACCAGCTGCAGCCGCCGCGGCACCACCTGCTTCAGCCGCCACACCACCAGCGCGTAGAACTTCATCTGGAACAGCGCACCCTCGGCGTACTCCGGCCGCGGCGCCTTGCCCGTCTTGTAGTCGACGATGCGCACCTCGCCCGTCGGCGCCACATCCACCCGGTCGATGATCCCGCGCAGCCGCAGCCCCGACTCCAGCTCCGCCTCCACGAAGAACTCCCGCTCCACCGGCTCCAGCCGCGTCGGGTCCTCCAGCGTGAACCAGCGCTCCACCAGCGCCTCGGCCTCCGCCAGCCAGCGCGCCAGACCCTCGCCCTCGTCCCCCGCCGGAAACAGCTCCGTCAGCTCCGGCCGCGACTCCAGCAGCCGGTCCCACTGTCCCGGGATCAGCGCCTTCGCCCGCGGCGCCGTCCGCTCCGCCGCAGGGTGGTCGAACAACCGCTCCAGCACCGCGTGCACCAGCGTGCCCCGCGTCGCCGCCGCACTCGGCTTCTCCGGCAGCTTGTCGATCACCCGGAACCGGTACAGCAGCGGGCACTGCATGAAATCGCTCGCCCGCGAAGGGGAGAGCGAAGCAGGCGGAGCGGCGGGCGCTGAATCATCCGCACCGGCGTCGGGCATCGTCGTCATGAGACAAAACCCTACGACCCGCCACCGACAGCACGCGCATACCATCGACGCCGAGCCCCCTCGCACTGCATGATCGGGGCATCACACCGCGCTACCGCGCCCCCCGCACCGCACCGACCGTGCACCTGCACCACACTGAAAGCACCGACGAAACCAAACCGCCGGACAGCACCGAACGAAGGACAGCCGTGGCAGACACCGACGAATCCGGCGAGCGCCCCGACCAGCGCTCCGGTCCGGGCGGCGGACTCCTCATGGGCCGCCCCTTCGGCGTCCCCGTGTACGTCTCGCCCAGCTGGTTCCTCGTCGCCGCCCTCATCACCTGGGTCTTCGGCGACCAGCTCGACCGTGTCCTGCCCGACCTCGGACCCGCCCGCTACCTGGTCTCGCTCTTCTTCGCCGTCGCCTTCTACGCCTCCGTGCTCGTCCACGAACTGGCGCACACCGTCGCCGCACTCCGCTTCAAGCTCCCCGTGCGCCGCATCCAGCTCCAGTTCTTCGGCGGAGTCTCCGAGATCGAGAAGGAATCCGAGACCCCCGGCCGCGAATTCGTCCTCGCCTTCGTCGGCCCCCTGCTCTCCCTCGTCCTCGCGGGCGGCTTCTACCTCGCCATGTTCGCCGTCGACCCCGCCACCGTCCCCGGCGTCCTGCTCGCCGGCCTGATGATCTCCAACCTGCTCGTCGCCGCCTTCAACCTGCTCCCCGGGCTGCCCCTCGACGGCGGACGCATGCTCCGCGCCGTCATCTGGGGCATCACCGGCAGGCCCATGACCGGAACCATCGCCGCCGCCTGGGTCGGCCGCGCCCTCGCCGTCGCCGTCCTCCTCGGCCTGCCGGTCCTCACCCACACCGGGCTCACCGGCGGCCGCCCCGACGACGTCGGCGGGATGAACACCGTCATGGACGCCCTCCTCGCCGCGATCCTCGCCGCCATCATCTGGACCGGCGCCGGGAACAGCCTGCGCATGGCCCGCCTGCGCGAGCACCTTCCCGAACTGCGCGCCCGCACCCTCACCCGCCGCGCCGTCCCCGTCGAGCACACCACCCCGCTCTCCGAAGCCCTGCGCCGCGCCAACGCCCACGGAGCCCGCGCCCTCGTCGTCGTCGACGGCCACGGCGAACCCACCGCGATCGTCCGCGAGAGCGCCATCGCCTCCGTGCCCGAACACCGCCGCCCCTGGGTCGCGGTCAGCACCCTCGCGCAGGACCTCACCGACGGCATGAAGGTTTCCGCAGAGCTCGCCGGCGAAGAACTCCTCGACCGCCTGCGCGCCACCCCCGCCACGGAGTACCTCGTCGTCGAACCAGGCGGCGAGATCTACGGAGTCCTGTCCACCCTGGACGTCGAGAAGGCCTTCGTGAAGGCCATGGCGCGGCCCCAGTCCTGAAGCCAATACACTGGTCACATGTCCGAACCGACCGGTGCCGCCCGCCGACGCGGGCCCTTCGAGGTCGGGGACCAGGTTCAGCTCACCGACCCCAAGGGCCGCCACTACACGTTCACGCTCGAAGCCGGGAAGAATTTCCACACCCACAAGGGTTCCTTCCCGCACGACGAGCTGATCGGCGCCCCCGAGGGCAGTGTTGTCCGTACCACGGGCAACGTCGCCTACCTCGCGCTGCGTCCCCTGCTCCCCGACTATGTCCTGTCCATGCCCCGCGGCGCCGCCGTGGTCTACCCCAAGGACGCAGGCCAGATCCTGGCCTTCGCCGACATCTTCCCCGGCGCCCGCGTCGTGGAAGCAGGCGTGGGCTCCGGCTCGCTGAGCAGCTTCCTGCTGCGCGCCATCGGCGACCAGGGCATGCTCCACAGCTACGAGCGCCGCTCGGACTTCGCCGAAATCGCCACCGCCAACGTCGAGCGCTACTTCGGCGGCCCCCACCCCGCGTGGCAGCTGACCGTCGGCGACCTCCAGGACAACCTGTCCGACACGGACGTCGACCGCGTCATCCTCGACATGCTCGCACCCTGGGAGTGCCTGGAGGCCGTCTCCAAGGCGCTGGTTCCCGGCGGCATCCTCTGCTGCTACGTGGCCACCACCACCCAGCTGTCCAAGACCGTCGAGTCCATCCGCGAAATCGGCTGCTTCGCCGAACCGCAGCCCTGGGAATCGATGATCCGCAACTGGCACGTCGAGGGCCTTGCCGTCCGTCCCGACCACCGGATGATCGGCCACACCGGCTTCCTCGTCACCGCCCGCCGACTCGCCGACGGCGTCGAGCCGCCGATGCGCCGCCGCCGCCCCGCCAAGGGAGCGTACGGCGAGGACTACGAAGGGCCGGGCGGGGGCACCTCCCAGCGCTAGCCGGAGCACAGCCCGGAGGCTCCGGCCATCGCGGCCGACCCGGCCCGCCGGCCACCCCAACGCCACGGCGCTGCGGCGCAGTTCCCCCGCTCCGGCGGGAACTGCGCCGCAGCGCCTTTTCGTTGTCCCGGGTACCGGCCCGACCCGCGCGGACCCGGGCGTTCCGCCCCGGTGTGACATGTGGCACGATGCTGGCTCCCCGTCACCGCTCGCACAGGAGACCCCCCGCGTGCCGAACAGCCCCGCCGAGCCGGCAGCCACCTGGGAAAACACGGCGCACAGCAGCGCCCGGCCCGTCCACTGGCTCGCCACGGCGTGCGCCGTGGCCGCCGTCATCGCCGGCGCGGGACTACTCCAGCCGCAAGCGGCGGCCATCGGCCCCGCTGCGGCGCCGGCCGCCGACCCCTCCGGAGCTCCCGCGGCCGACGCCGTGAGCGGCCCGCAGGCCGCCGCTCCCGACGCCGCCGGGGTCACCTACCCGCTCGACTGCAAGGGCGCCCCGGTGGCCGTGACGGCCACCGCCCAAGGCGACCTCGACGGCGACGGCCGCCCCGAGACCGTGACCGCCGTCCGCTGCGACGCCGGATCCGGGACCCCGCCCCACGCCCTCTACGTACTCGCCCAGGACAAGACGCCGGGCGCCCGGCCGAGGATCGTCGCCACCCTGCTGGAGGCCGGCCGCAGGCAGACCGCAACCGACCTCACCGTGCGCGACGGCGTCGTCACCGCGAGCCTCCTCGGGTACTCCTCGCCCCAGGTGCCCCGCTACAACCCCGACCTCAAACAGCTCGCCAAGTGGCGCTGGAGCGGCGGAAAATTCCGCCAGGAGCTGACGGATTCCGCGGCCAGGAGTGTTTGAACCGTCACTCCGCGTCCGGACCGTAGACCTCCACCCTGTCCGAAACACGCCTTACGTGGATGCAGTCGCCGGGGCATTCCTTCGCCGAGTCCACCACGTCCTGCAGCAGCGTCAGCGGAACCGGAGTGGTCGCCCCCGCCTCCACCAGCAGCTCGTCGTCGGGGCTCTTCACATAGGCGAGACCGTCGATGTCCAGCTCGAACACCTCGGGCGCGTACTGCACGCAGATGCCGTCACCGGTGCACAGGTCCTGATCGATCCAGACCTCAAGCGGCTCTGCGGCCTGCCCGGTGCCACCCGTGGGAGCCTCCTGCTGCACGGTCATATCTCCTGCCGTTCCCTGCGCTCAGTGATCAGTTCTCGTCATCCGTCGGCGGCAAGTCGCGCGAGCCGTGACGGGTGTTGAACACTTCGACCTTACAACCGGCCGCTTTCAGATGTTGATGGGTGGGTATTTCCTTGGCGTGAGGGAGTACGCAAGGGTGAAGATCGGACACACCTCTACCGTCTTTGTGATCTAGGGGTTTCAATCACCACCAGCCCAGGTAGGGTCAGGAAGCGTCCAGCTCCCCTTGGAGGAGGTGAGGACCGTGGCAGCCCACGACGACGACATCAACCGCGGCATCCGGCCGGGGCGAGGGTCTGAGGACCCCGCCGGCCAGGTTGCCTACCTAGAGCAGGAAATCGCCGTCCTGCGACGTAAGCTCGCCGACTCTCCGCGACACACGAGGATTCTCGAAGAGCGGATCGTCGAGCTCCAGACAAACCTGGCCGGCGTCTCCGCGCAAAACGAGCGACTGGCAAATACGCTCCGTGAGGCCCGCGACCAGATCGTCGCCCTCAAGGAGGAAGTCGACCGGCTCGCGCAGCCGCCGGCCGGCTTCGGTGTCTTCCTGCAGGCGAACGAGGACGGCACCGTCGACATCTTCACGGGGGGCCGCAAGCTCCGCGTGAACGTCAGCCCCAGCGTCGACCCGGAAGACCTCCGGCGCGGCCAGGAGGTCATGCTCAACGAGGCCCTCAACGTGGTCGAGGCCATGGAATTCGAGCGGGCCGGGGACATCGTCACCCTCAAGGAGATCCTTGAGGACGGCGAGCGCGCCCTGGTCATCGGGCACACCGACGAGGAGAGGGTGGTGAGGCTCGCCGAGCCGCTGCTGGACATCACCATCCGCCCCGGCGACGCCCTGCTGCTCGAACCCCGCTCCGGCTACGTCTACGAGGTCGTCCCCAAGAGCGAGGTCGAGGAACTCGTCCTCGAAGAGGTCCCGGACATCGACTACGACAAGATCGGCGGCCTGGGCGACCAGATCGAGCTGATCCGCGACGCGGTCGAGCTCCCCTACCTCTACCCGGACCTGTTCAAGGAACACGAACTGCGGCCGCCCAAGGGCATCCTGCTCTACGGCCCGCCCGGCTGCGGCAAGACGCTCATCGCCAAGGCGGTGGCCAACTCCCTTGCCAAGAAGGTCGCCGAGGTGACCGGCCAGCCCGCCGGAAAGTCCTACTTCCTGAACATCAAGGGCCCCGAACTCCTCAACAAGTACGTCGGCGAGACCGAGCGGCACATCCGCCTCGTCTTCCAGCGTGCTCGTGAGAAGGCCAGCGAGGGCACCCCCGTCATCGTCTTCTTCGACGAGATGGAGTCCCTCTTCCGCACCCGCGGCTCCGGCGTCAGCTCGGACGTGGAGAACACCATCGTCCCGCAGCTGCTCGCCGAGATCGACGGCGTGGAGGGCCTGGAGAACGTCATCGTCATCGGCGCCTCCAACCGCGAGGACATGATCGACCCGGCCATCCTGCGGCCCGGACGCCTCGACGTGAAGATCAAGATCGAGCGGCCGGACGCCGAGGCGGCGAAGGACATCTTCGCCAAGTACCTCAAGGCCTCGCTGCCGCTCCACAGCGACGATCTCTCCGAGCACGCCGGCTCGCCCGAGGTCGCGGTGCACAGCATGATCCAGACCGTCGTCGAGCAGATGTACGCCGAAACCGAGGAAAACCGCTTCCTTGAGGTCACGTACGCCAACGGCGACAAGGAAGTCCTCTACTTCAAGGACTTCAACTCGGGCGCGATGATCCAGAACATCGTCGACCGGGCCAAGAAGATGGCCATCAAGGCCTTCCTCGAACACAACCAGAAGGGTCTGCGGGTCTCCCACCTCCTCCAGGCGTGCGTGGACGAGTTCAAGGAGAACGAGGACCTGCCCAACACGACCAACCCGGACGACTGGGCCCGGATCTCCGGAAAGAAGGGCGAGCGGATCGTATTCATCCGCACCCTCGTCACCGGAAAGCAGGGCGCGGACACCGGACGCTCCATCGACACGGTGGCAAACACCGGTCAGTACCTCTGATCGAAAAGGGCGGCTGCGGGTGCCCTCACCGGGCACCCGCAGC
>NZ_JBEZBN010000105.1:0-7645 GCF_040647115.1 Streptomyces sp. NPDC044571 | reverse complement strand
GGGGGACCCTGTGGGAGAGTAGGACGCCGCCGAACAATCATTGCGGGAAGCCCCGCACCAGCCCTTTCGGGTTCGGTGCGGGGCTTTTCTGCGTTTATGGCCTCCGCGCCCCCGCGCTCACCAGTCGGTGGGATAGCTCTTGAGGCTGCTCGTGTCGAGAGACCAGCGGCCGGCGGTGACGGTGTCCCCGAAGGCGTAGGGAACTTCCTTGCGGTAGCGGATACCGTCGGGCCCTTTTGACGGGTCGCTGTGCACCGTGACGGTCTTCTTGTCCTTGCGGGGGTCCACGACGACGTACACGGGGACCCCCATCTTGGGGTAGTCGTACAGCTTGTCGCGGATATCGGTGAGGGAATTGGTACGGGAGACGACCTCCACGACCATGAGGACGTCGCGGGAGTTGACGACCTTCGCGGTGTCGTCGGCGTCTTCCTCGGCGATGATCATGAGGTCGGGGACCTTCGTCAGGCCGGTCTGGGGATCGCCCATGTTCGTGTCGTTGAGGGCGATGACCTCGGGGGACTGGGCTTCGATCTGTCGGCGGAGCCGCACCACGTTGAGCCCGTGGGGGGCCGTGGGGCTCATCATCGTGAGGAAGATCTGACCGTCGGTGGTCTGCACCTTCCACTGGTCTTCCTGATGCTCGGCCAGCTCCGCGAGCTGCTCTGCGAAATCATGCAAACGGCGCATCTGCTCGGGGGTGAGGTCGGCCATGATGTCCTCCTGGTAAGTGCCCCGGCAAGGGTAGCCAGCCGGGGACGGTGAGCCCTTAGGTTTGCGCCATGGGCTATGACCTCGTCATCTTCGACAACGACGGCGTGCTGGTGGACAGTGAGCCGCTGGCCAACACCATCCTCGCCGCGTACCTGACCGAGTTGGGCTTTCCGACCTCCTACGAAGACTCCCTGCGGGACTACATGGGGTCATCCGTGCACCGGGTGCACGACCTCGTGCACGAGCGGACCGGGCGGCGGTTGCCCGAGGGGTTCGACCAGACGTTGCTGGAGCGCACGCTCGCCGGGTTCGAGCGGGAGCTGGAGCCCGTGGCCGGCATTGCCGACGTACTGCGGCTGCTGCAGGAGCGCGGGATGCCGTACTGCGTGGCCTCCTCCTCCAGCCACCAGCGGATACGGGCCGGGCACCGGGCGGCGGGGCTGGGGCAGTGGTTCGAGGAGGGGCGGCTCTTCAGTGCGGAGGACGTGGGGAAGGGGAAGCCCGCGCCCGATCTGTTCCTGCATGCCGCCCGCACCATGGGTGTCGAGCCCGCGCGGTGCGTGGTGATCGAGGACAGCCCGCTCGGCGTGCAGGCCGCCGTCGCCGCCGGGATGGACGTGTACGGGTTCACGGCCATGACGCCGGCCGGACAGCTGGGCGCCGCCGACCGGCTCTTCGGCGACATGAAGGAGCTCCCGGGCCTGCTGGAACTCGGCGTGTGAGATCTCTACCCACCGGTAAGGGCCGGCCCTACGCTGTGCCGCCATGACAGACGACGTGCGGTTGCGCCGCGGGCGCGGCTCCCTGGGGTTCAGTTTCTTCGTGCAGGGCGTGACCTTCGCCCTCCTCGTCACCCGGATCCCCGCCATCCAGGACCGGTACGGCATATCCGACGGGCTGCTGCCGGCCTTCCTCGCCGCCGTGCCGGTCCTCGCCGGAGTCGCCAGCGTCGCCACCGAGCACCTCGTCCGACGCGTCGCCCCGAGCACCGTCCTGCGCTGGGCGCAGCCGTTCGTCCTGCTGTCCCTGCTGGGCGTGGGTGCCGGACGGCAGATGTGGCACGTGGCGTTGGCGCTGGGGGCGTTCGGGTTGTCCGTCGGGGCGCTCGACGCCTCCATGAACATGCTCGGGGTCAGCCTCCAGCGGGCGTACGGGCGCAGCATCATGCTCGGCTTCCATGCCGCGTACAGCCTCGGCGGGATCCTCGGGGCGTCGGCGGCCTGGGCCGGGGCGCACTGGCACCTCGACCTCTTCACCTCGTACCTGCCGGCGGTGGTCGTCCTGCTGCCGCTCGTTGTCCACGGGAGCCGGTCCTACGTCGATCAGCAGGCCGGTGCCGGGCAGGTACAGGAGAAGGGGCTCGGGGCCGGCGGGTTCCGCCTGCTGCTGCCGCTGTGCCTGGTGATGGCGGCGGCGTACATCGGGGATTCGACGGTCTCCAACTGGAGTGCCAAGTACCTCCAGGACGTGCTGGGAAGTTCGGAGCAGTTGGCGACCGTCCCCTACAACGTCTACATGGTGACCACGCTGCTGGGGCGGGCCGTCGGGGACTTCGGGGTGCGGCGGTTCGGGGCGGTGGCCGTCGTGCGGATCGGGACGCTGGTCGCCGCCGGAGGGTTCGCCGTCGTCGCGGCGGCGCCCGGGGCGTGGTGGGGGATGGTCGGGTTCACGCTACTGGGGTTCGGGTTGTGCGTGATCGTGCCGCAGACCTTCGCGGCGGCGGGGCGTGCGTTCCCGACGGCGTCGGACACGGCCATCGCCCGGCTGAACATCTTCAACTACGTCGGCTTCCTGATCGGGTCGCCGCTCGTCGGCGGGATCGGGGACGCCTGGAGCTACCGCGGAGCGATGCTCGTGCCGATGGTGTTGGTGCTGGTGACGTTGTTCCACGCCCGCTCGTTCGGCGCGGACCGCGCCCGATACGGTGTCGGGCATGAGCGGCCGCGGGTTGTTGATGTGGGACGAGGCGGTAACGAGGTATGACTTCGGACCGGGCCATCCGATGGATCCGGTGCGCCTGGCGCTGACCATGGGCCTGGTCCGCGCCTTCGGGCTGGACCGGGAGGTGGAGGTACGGGCGGCCCGTCCGGCGGGGGATTCCACGCTGCGGCTCGTCCACCGGGAGGACTACGTCGCCGCGGTACGGGAGGTGTCCGCCGACCCGGGCGTGGCCGACGGGTCGTACGGGCTGGGCACCATGGACGATCCGGCCTTCCCCGGGATGCACGAGGCCTCCGCGCTGATCGCGGGCCAGTCGGTGGCGGGTGCCGAGGCGGTCTGGGCCGGGGAGGCCGGGCACGCCGTGAACTTCGCGGGCGGGCTGCACCACGCCATGCCGGGCGGTGCCTCCGGGTTCTGCGTGTACAACGACGCGGCGCTGGCGATCGCGCGGCTGCTGGAGCTGGGGGCCGAGCGGGTCGCGTACGTGGACGTGGACGTGCACCACGGGGACGGGGTCCAGGCGGCGTTCTGGGACGACCCCCGGGTGCTCACCGTCTCCCTGCACGAGCATCCGAGGACGCTGTTCCCGCAGACCGGCTGGCCGCAGGAGACGGGCGGGCCGGCCGCCGAGGGCTCGGCGGTGAACGTGGCGCTGCCCGCGGGGACGGGGGACGCGGGCTGGCTCCGGGCCTTCCACGCCACGGTGCCGGAGCTGTTGGCGGACTTCCGGCCCCAGGTGCTGGTGACGCAGCACGGGGCCGACACGCACTTCGAGGATCCCCTCGCGCACCTGGCGGTGTCGCTGGACGCGCAGCGGGCGGTGCAGGAGGCCTGTCACCGGCTCGCGCACGAGTACGCGGACGGCAGGTGGCTGGCGCTGGGCGGCGGCGGGTACGCGGTGGTGGACGTCGTGCCGCGGTCCTGGACGCATCTGGTGGGGATCGCGGCGCACCGGCCCGTCGACCCGGCGTCGCCGGTGCCCGAGGCGTGGCGGGCCGAGGTGTACGCGCGGACCCGGCAGCCGGCGCCGGCCAGGATGACGGACGGGCGGAGCGCCGACTGGCGGGACTGGGAGGCGGGCTACGATCCGGCCGACCCGGTCGATCAGGCCGTACTGGCGACCCGTCGGGCGGTGTTCCCGCTGCGGGGTCTGCTCGCCTGAGGCGCTGCCGGGTCGTGCAGCATCGTTACGCCAAGTGTGGGGCTGTTCGGTGTAATTGATGAGCCGGCAGGTCCGGTTTGGCAGCATCGGGAGGGTGTTGAGCACCGGCGCGTTACGTGCGCATCTGCTGGCCGCCCGGTTGGCCGGGCCCGTCGCGACCTCCCGCGAGGAGAGCCTGCGCAGTTACCGGCTGTTCGCGGCGCGGGATCCGCGGGTGCTGCTGGGGCTGGACCCGGAGTGGGGGTGGGACGAGGGTGATCTGCTGAGGCTGATGGCGCAGAAGTGCGGGGTCTCGGCTGATCCAGCGCACGTCAGCGGCCCGGACGTGATCGACCCGGAGCGGACCCTGGCGGCGCTGGAGGCTTTCGCGGCGCGCTTGGGGGAGACGGCCCGGGCGAGGGCGCCCGTACTGTTCGGGACGGGTCACCCGCACCGTCTCCTGGAGTTCTACGCCAGTTTGGCCGAGGCCCTGTCGGCGGTGGGATGTGTTGTCCTCACTCCGGCGCAGGGGGCCGGTGTCGACGTGGCGACCCGGTTCGGCGTACGCAGGCACAGCCTCGATTACGTACGGGGGGTCGCGCTGGTGCGGGAAGGCGGCGCGCGCCCGCCGGGCAGTGCCACCGGCGCGCACACCCACTCGCCGCTGCCCGTTCGGATCGCCCTGGGGGCCCTCGCGGAGGTCGGCGGGCCGCTGCCGGAACTGGTGGTGGGGGACCACGGGTGGGTCTGCGGCGCAGGTCAGCTCGGTGTGGAGGCGATCGGGCTGGCGGATACGGACGATCCGGCGCTGTTCGTCGGGGAGGCGGAAGGGCGGGTCTCGGTGGCGGTTCCGGTTGATGACGCGGTGCGCGCGGACTACTACCTTCCGCTCACGCGGTACGTACTGGACCGGGCGGGTCTGCCGGCCGCGCAGGAGTGGCCGTAGCTCCTCTTCCCCACTCGTATCACACGCCCCTACTCTGGGGAGTGAGCGTGCGACGACGAGGAGTAACCGGAGGGGAAGCCGGTGCCCGTCATGCGCGGAAGGTCAAGGTGTGTCATGGCTGCTGGCGAGAGGCCTCTTTCCGAGGTTCAGTTCCTGACCGTGGCGGAGGTCGCCTCGGTGATGCGAGTGTCGAAGATGACCGTGTACCGCCTGGTGCACAACGGCCATCTGCCCGCGATCCGGGTGGGCCGGTCCTTCCGGGTCCCCGAGAACGCGGTTCACGAGTACCTCCGAGAGTCCTATGTGGGGGTGGAATCGGCCTGAGACTGACGCTCCGGCAAACTCTCCGATCCCCTCGGATTACAGGCTGAGAGCTCTGGCGGGTAGGCTAGGCCGACGTAGGTCGTGTGGGCCCAGACGCCCCGCACCGATCCCCGCTGGCGCGGGGATGTTCCGAGAAGTGAGCGAGGGTAGTCGTGGGCTCTGTTATCAAGAAGCGGCGTAAGCGGATGGCCAAGAAGAAGCACCGCAAGCTGCTCAAGCGCACCCGCGTTCAGCGCCGTAACAAGAAGTAAACGGCAGCTGTACGTGTTCTCCGCAGCCCCTCCACCATCCTGGTGGAGGGGCTGCGGTGTAGCCGGGGTTGGCGGAGGACGACGAGGAAGGCGCTGAGCTCGTGGGGAAGGTCGTGCTCGTTACCGGGGCAGCCCGGCAGCTTGGAGGCCGCTTCGTGCGGCGTGTCCAGCGTGATCCGGAGGTCGAACGGGTCATCGCGGTCGATGCGGCCCCGCCGCCGCACCGGCTCGGATCGGCCGAGTTCGTCCGTATGGACATCAGGCAGTCGTCCATCGCCCGGGTGCTGGCCGAGCATGCGGTCGACACGGTGGTCCATCTGGCGGTCACCGGGAGCGGTGCGGGGGCGGGCGGCAGCGGGAGCGCCGTCAAGGAGACCAACGTCATCGGGACGATGCAGCTGCTGGGGGCGTGCCAGAAGTCGCCGACGGTGCGGCGGCTGGTGGTGAAGTCCAGTACGAGCGTGTACGGGGGCGCCTCGCGGGACCCGGCCGTGTTCACGGAGACCACGCAACCGAAGTCCCTGCCGTCGGGCGGCTTCGCGAAGGACGCCGTCGAGGTCGAGGCGTACGTACGGGGCTTCGCGCGAAGACGGCCGGACGTCGCGGTGTGCGTGCTGCGGTTCGCGAACATCCTGGGGCCGTACGCGGACTCCGCGCTCGCCGAGTACTTCTCGATGCGGGTCATGCCGACCGTGCTGGGCTACGACCCGCGGCTGCAGTTCGTGCACGAGGACGACGTGCTGGACGTGCTGCGGCTGGCGGCGCAGGAGCCCCGGCGGGGAACGCTGAACAGCGGGACGTTCAACATCGCGGGTGACGGCGTACTGCTGCTGTCCCAGTGCGCGCGAAGGCTGGGGCGGCCGACGGTGCCGCTGGTGCTGCCCGCGGTGACGTGGGTGGGTTCGGCGCTGCGGGCGGTCGGGGTCACCGATTTCTCCCCCGAGCAGATCAGACTCCTCACGCACGGGCGGGTCGTGGAGACCACGCAGATGCGGGACGTGCTGGGATTCAAGCCCATGTACACGACGGCCGAGACCTTTGCCGACTTCGCGCGCAGCCGGGGCGGCGGGCTGCTGCCGCCGGAGCGGATGGGCCGGGCCGTGGACCGGGTGGCGGCCGTGCTGAGTGTGGACGGGCTGGACGTCGAGGGTGCCGGAGCCGTAGAGGCCGAAGAGGGAGCGCAGCGATAGTGGCGGACGCCAAGGTGATTCCGTTCGACGAGGACCGGCCGCGCAGGCGGGGTCCGGGGGCCCGGAAGGTACGGGCGGTGCCGGCCCAGGGGTCGGCGGTGGAGGCCGCCGAGCCGGTGGCGGCAGCCGAGGAGCCTGCGGGGGAGCCTTCGGGCGGGCAGGCGGGGTCGGGTTGGGAGCGGCGGCTCGCCGGCGGGCTGTCCTTTCTGCGGCGCCGGATCACCGGGGACTACGAGGTCGACGACTTCGGCTACGACAAGGAGCTGACGGACCAGGTCCTGATGTCCTTGATGCGGCCTTTGTTCGACAAGTACTTCCGGGTCGAGGTCAAGGGCATCGAGAACATCCCGGCCGAGGGCGGGGCGCTGATCGTGGCGAACCACTCGGGGACGCTGCCGCTGGACGGGCTGATGATGCAGGTGGCGGTGCACGACCGGCATCCGGCGCAGCGTCACCTGCGGCTGCTGGCGGCCGATCTGGTGTTCATGCTGCCGGTGGTGAACGAGCTGGCGCGCAAGGCGGGGCACACCCTGGCGTGTGCGGAGGACGCCCAGCGGCTGCTGGAGGCCGGGGAGCTGGTCGGGGTGATGCCCGAGGGCTTCAAGGGGATAGGGAAGCCGTTCGGAGACCGGTACAAGCTGCAGCGGTTCGGGCGGGGCGGGTTCGTGTCCACGGCGCTGCGGGCGGGCACGCCGATCGTGCCCTGCTCGATCGTGGGGGCGGAGGAGATCTACCCGATGGTCGGCAACGCGAAGACGCTGGCGCGGCTGCTGGGAGTTCCGTACTTCCCGATCACGCCGACGTTTCCGTGGCTGGGGCCGCTCGGGGCGGTGCCGCTGCCGACGAAGTGGACGATCCAGTTCGGCAAGCCGATCCCGACGGACGGGTATCCGGCGGAGGCGGCGGAGGACCCGATGCTGATGTTCAACCTGACCGACGAGGTGCGGGAGCAGATCCAGCACACCCTGTACAAGCTGCTGGTGCAGCGCCGGTCCGTGTTTTTCTGAGCCGCGGCCTCCGAGCCGCCGCCTTGCGAGCAGCAGCCTTGCGAGCAGCAGTCGGGGCCGGGGGGGCCGGCCCGGGGGGGGGGGGCCGGGAGCGCGGGGGTGAGGTGGAAGAGACAGGAAATTAAACAAGA
>NZ_JBEZBN010000104.1:0-10298 GCF_040647115.1 Streptomyces sp. NPDC044571 | reverse complement strand
GCCCAGCCGACCGCCTGGTCCAACAGGGCGTGCTGGCCGAGGGGGCGCGGCTTGTAGACGACGGTGGCACCGCCGGCGAAGTGCAGCACCGGCCTGGGGAGGCCGGCCACCGGGGCCTTCGCACTGCTCTTACCGCTGTACTGCTGCTACCGCGTACTGCTGTTACTGCGGGACGGCCACTGGCGGCTTAGTACCAGTGGTGGGCCTGCCAGAAGTTCCAGGCGCCGACCGGGCTGCCGTAGCGGGAGTTCATGTAGTCCAGACCCCACTTGATCTGGGTGGCCGGGTTGGTCTTCCAGTCGGCACCCGCCGAGGCCATCTTCGAGCCCGGCAGGGCCTGGACCAGGCCGTACGCGCCCGAGGAGGCGTTCGTGGCGGTGTGGTCCCAGCCGCTCTCGTGGGAGATGATCTTGTCGAAGGCGGCGAACTGGGCCGGGTCCTTGATCATCTGGTGCGCGATCGCCTTGGCGCTCGTCGGGGCCGCCTGGGCGGGAACCGTGGCGAGCATGGTGCCGGCGACGCCCAGGGCGACGATGGAGCCGGCGAGGGTCTTCTTGGAAGCGGCGATGCGACGGATGACAGCGTTGGACACGGATGAACCTTCCGAAGGGGGTAAGGGCGGTCGCGGGCACGCCGAAGACGTGCGTGAGCCACTCACGCGGAGGAGAGGGGTTCGTCGGGCGGGGGGCGAAGACCCCGGCCGCCGTAGCGACAACACCAGTTAGCCAGGCCGAGAAGGGTCTGGCAACGACCCCTCTTACTACGCGCCCTCGCAGTCGGGTACTTTCGACCCCCGCCCGGTGATGGAGGCGTCCGGGCAGGTGGGAGCCGGTTCGGGGAGGCTCCCGAGGGGTGCGCGGCGCCTACTATCCGCGGTCGGATGTGACGTGGGTCCTGTGGGGCGGGTCACCGCCGGATGCCCGAATTGTCACCTTATGTATCAGTTCGTCACGCGAAATGGAGTGTGGGCGGGGCCACCATCAACGCGAACCGAAGGAAATCGGCGTCTCGAACGCCGCTTTCCGCACCGCCCTGCGCAGCGCCTTCAGCAGCGTCCCGCCGAGCGTCACCGTCAGCACGACGGTCAGGGCGGCCCGGCCCAGATCCCACCCCAGGGAGGTCGCCAGGCAGTACGCGACGAAGCGCGCCAGGTTCGCGGCGAGCGGCTCCCCCGGATGGAAGGAGATGCCCTGGCCCATGCCCTGCAAGGTCACCCAACCCTGCAGGTTCATGATCGTGCCGTACGCGAACGAGCCCGCGAAGCCGTACGCCGCCAGCATCGCCAGCTCCGCACGGCCCCGGATCCGCTCCGCGCCCGGCAGCAGCCCGGCCCCCAGCGAAAACCAGCCCAGCGCCAGCATCTGGAACGGCATCCACGGACCGACCCCGCCCGTCAGCAGGGCGGACGCGAACATCGTGACCGAGCCGAGGACGAAGCCGAAGCCCGGCCCGAGGACCCGGCCGCTCAGCACCATCAGGAAGAACATGGGCTCCAGGCCGGCCGTCCCCGCCCCCAGCGGACGCAGGGCCGCGCCGACCGCCGCGAGCACCCCCAGCATCGCCACGGCCTTGGCATCCATCCCCTGGTCGGCGATGGTCGCGACGACGACGGCGACCAGCAGCGGGAGCAGGACCGCGAACAGCCAAGGGGCGTCCTCGGAGTGCGCCAGGCCCGACCCGCCGTCGGCGAGCAGGGGCCAGCCGAAGGCCGCGATGCCGATGAGGGTGACGAGGAGCAGCGCGGCGGCCGCGCGGGGGCCGATGCGTACGGGCCTCATCGGGCGGCCCCCACGGCGCGCGCGACCTGGGCCACCGTGAGCCAGGGCGCGGGAGCCAGGATCTTGGCCACCTGGGGGGCGAACGCGGGCGAGGAGACGACCACCTCGGCCGTCGGGCCGTCCGCCACGATCTCACCGCCGGCCAGGATCACGACCCGGTGCGCGAGCTCGGCGGCGAGCTCCACGTCGTGGGTGGCGAGGACGATGGCGTGGCCCGCCGCGGCGAGCTCCCGCAGCACCTCGACCAGCCGGGCCTTGGCGGCGTAGTCCAGACCGCGGGTCGGCTCGTCCAGCAGGAGGAGGGCCGGCCGGCCGGTCAGCGCGAGCGCCAGCGCGAGCGCCAGGCGCTGCCCCTCGGAGAGGTCGCGGGGGTGGGTGTCGTCGGGCACGCCGGGCAGCAGGGCCGAGACCAGGTCGCGGCAGGTGCCGGGGGCCGCGCCGGCATCGGCGTCGGCGGCCTCGCACTCGGCGGCGACCGTGTCGGCGTAGAGCAGGTCGCGGGGTTCCTGCGGGACGAGGCCGACCCGCCGGACCATCTCGCGCGGCGCCGTCCGGTGCGGGGCCCGGCCGCCGACGCTGACGGAGCCGGAGGCGGGCTCGACCATGCCGATGAGCGCGGCGAGCAGGGTGGATTTGCCGGCGCCGTTGCGGCCCATGAGGGCGACGGTCTCGCCCGGGGAGACGGTGAGGTCGATGCCGTGCAGGACCTCGGCGCGGGCCCGGCGCACCGAGACCCCCCGGGCCTCGGCCACCGTCGGCGACGGGGACGGGGGCGCGGGCGCAGCGGCGGGCGTACGGCGGAGCCGGGACCACAGGCCGGGGCGGAAGCCGGTGCTGACGGGGGTTTCCTCCCCGGCCCGCATCTTCCCGGCAGCGGAGCCGTGCCCCGTACCCCCCGCCCGGACCGCCGGCGCGGCCGGGTCGGGCGTCGCCACGGCTGCCGGTGCGGGTCGCGCCGCGAGCGGGCCGGGGGCGTGCTCGGACAGGCGGGAGCGCAGGGGCGCGGCCAGGCGGCGGGCGTCGCGGATCGACAGGGGGAGCGGGGACCAGCCGGCGAGGCGGCCCAGCGAGACCACCGGCGGGTGGACCGGGGAGACGGCCATCACCTCCGCGGGCGGGCCCAGCACGGGTGCGGCGCCCCGGCCCGGAAGCAGCAGGACCTGGTCGGCGTACTGGACCACCCGTTCCAGGCGGTGCTCGGCCATCAGTACCGTCGTGCCCAGGTCGTGGACCAGCCGCTGCAGGACCGCCAGGACCTCCTCGGCGGCCGCCGGGTCGAGGGCGGAGGTCGGCTCGTCCAGCACCAGGACGCGCGGGTGCGGGGTCAGGACCGAGCCGATCGCCACCCGCTGCTGCTGCCCCCCGGACAGGGACGCGATCGGACGGTCGCGCAGCTCGTTCAGGCCCAGCAGGTCCAGGGTCTCCTCGACCCGGCGCCGCATGACCGCCGGAGCCAGGCCGAGGGATTCCATCCCGTACGCCAGCTCGTCCTCGACCACGTCCGTCACGAAATGGGCGAGCGGGTCCTGGCCCACCGTGCCGACGACGTCGGCGAGCTCACGCGGCGGGTGGGTGCGGGTGTCCCGGCCGGCGACCGTGACCCGCCCGTGCAGCGTGCCGCCGGTGAAATGCGGGACCAGACCGCTGACCGCGCCCAGCAGCGTCGACTTGCCGACGCCCGACGGGCCGACCAGCAGTGTGAGCTCCCCCTCGGGAACGACCAGGTCGACGCCCTGGAGGGCGGGCTCCGCGGCGCCGTCGTAGGTCACCGACACCTGCTCGAAGCGGATCACTGCGCTGTCTCCTTGGGCGGTACGGGTGCCACGAAGGCGGGAAGCAGGCCGATCAGGATCGCCGCCGCAGGCCACAGCGGCAGCGTCGGCGCCACCAGCGGCACCACCCCGGGGCGCAGGCCCTCCGGGTCGAGGGCCCCGGCGCAGGCCATTGCGGCGGCCACGGCCGCGCCCGACCCGGCGACCAGCCACGCGCGCGGGCCCCAGCGGTCGGGCCGGTAGCGCGTACGGATGCTGCGCCGGCCGCCCAGGCGAAGCCCCGCGAGGGCGAGGAGCAGGCCGAGGAGCAGGACGGGCAGCCCGTACCCGGCGCCCTCGGCGGCGAGCAGGCCGTACGTGCCCGCGCACACGCCGAGCAGTCCGCCGAGGGTGAGGGCGTTGGTGGTGTGGCGGACGGCGGCCGGCACCTCGGCCGTACGGCCGTAGCCGCGGACGTCCATCGAGGCGGCCACGGCCACGGAACGTTCCAGGGCGCCTTCGAGTACCGGCAGGGCGATCTGTGCGACCGCCCGGATGCCGCCGGTGGGGCGGCCGCGCAGGCGGCGGGCGGTGCGGAGGCGGGCCACATCGGCGACCATGTTCGGCGCGAAGGTCATGGCGACGACGACGGCGACGCCGGCCTCGTACAGGGCGGCCGGGAGCGACTTGAGGAGCCGGGCCGGATTGGCGAGGGCGTTCGCGGCGCCGATGCAGACGAGCAGGGTGGCCAGCTTCGCGCCGTCGTAGAAGGCGAAGACGAGCTGCTCGGCGGTGACCCGGCCGCCGAGGCGGATGCCCTGCGCCCAGGCCGGGAGCGGGAGCTCGGGGAGGGTCAGCAGCGTGTGCGCGCCGGGGACGGGCGAGCCGAGGACGGCGGAGAAGAGGAGGCGCAGGGCGATGACGAAGAGGCCGAGCTGGAGGAAGGCGCCGTACGAGCGGGCCCAGGGGGCGGTGGTGCGGCGGGCGGCGACGACGTAGCCGGCCACGCCGACGAGGAGGCCGAGCAGGAGCGGGTTGGTGGTGCGGGAGGCGGCGGTGGCCAGCCCGAGTGCCCAGAGCCACCACGCACCCGCGTGCAGGGCGTTGCCCCGGCGGGCCTGTGGGGCCGTGTGCCTGCGGCTGCGCGGGGTCGGCGTCTCGTCCCGGGCCGTCCGGGTGGTCCGCCCGGGCCGCGGTCGCGGGCCGCTGCCGGTGCCGGTGCCGGGGGTGGTTCCCGGCAGGCGCGGGTTTCCCTCCGCGGCACCCGTGCGGGTGGCCCCGGGGGTCGGCCGGCTGCCTTCGGCGTCCGCCTCACCGCGCGGCCGGGCCGGGACGCCGTCGGCGGGGGTGGCGGGGCCGGCCGACGGGGTCATCGGGTACGGCGGCGGGACTGCCAGATCGCGGCCGCGGCCAGGGCCGCCACCGCCGCAAGGCCCACCAGCAGGCCCGCCGAGGGGCCGCCGTCCGACGGGTCCTGGGCCGACGGGTCTTGGGCCGCCGACTGCGGGGCGGACGGCTGCGCGGGCTTCGGCTCGGCGTCCGCCATCGGTTCGCCGCAGCCCTGTTTCGGGTAGCCGGAGATCCCGCACAGCAGTGCCGCGCTGTCGTACCGCAGCGGCTTGGCCACCTCTGCCAACGCCTCGGCCGCCGTGGCGTCCGGGGACACCTGGGCGCAGGCCGTACGCGGCGCCTCCTGCGGCGGCGCTTCGCCCGCCGGGGCGTCCGCCGCGAGACCGAAGTCGACGACCAGCGCCACCCGCTTCCTGCCCTCCACGGCGGGGGTCGAGCCGCAGATCGCGGCGAAGCCGGCCGCCGCCCGCGGCTGCGCCGCCTCCGCCGCCGCGTCCTTGCTCACCGCGAAGCGGAACCCCTGGACCGAGCCGTCCGCCGGGCGGGCCGACGACGGGCCCTGGGTGGCGTACTGCCACCGGCCGCCCGCGCCGTCCCAGAACGACCAGTACCGGTAGCTCGACGCCAGAGCGGGAGACGCGGCGAGGAGGGTGAGGAGGATGCCGACGGCGAGCGCCGGCAGGGTCGGGCGGCCGCGCATCAGAGCTGGTTCTTCTTCCGGCGGCCGCTCAGCATGATGCCGATGCCCATGCCGGCCGCCGCGCCCGCGCCGACGATCCACCAGATGTTCTGGCTGCCGGAGCCGTCCTCGTCCTTCTTCTTCTCGTCCTTGCTCTCGGCCTGCGCCGCCTGCGGGGCCGGGCCCGTCGCGTTCAGGGCCGACACCAGGTCCGTGCCGCCGAAGGACCTCGGGTCCGCGCCCGTCGCGTGCGCGGTGAGGATCAGCGTGCCGAGGGCCGCGGGGCTGCCCTTGGACCAGTCCGCCGAGTTGGCCTTCAGCCATTCCAGCGCGCCCGCCGCCGACTGCTTGTGCCCGGCCGCGGCCAGGGCGATCACCGCGTCGGCGGTGTTGCCGGTGTCCGCGGTCGGCTGGTCCGCGCCCGGGGTGACCGCGGTGAGGTGGCCGTCCTTCTTCAGGGCCTCGGCCAGGTAGCCGGCCGCGCCCTGGGCGGCGGCCACCGGGTCGGCCGCGCCCGCCGGGCAGGCCGGCGGGGCCGCGGGGGTGTCCGTGGCGGCCGGCTCGACCACCGCGCCCTTGCCCAGGCCGGCCAGGACGGCCGCGGCCGTCGCGTCGGCGTTCGCGGGCAGCTTCCCGTCGGCCGACTGGTAGCCGAACGCGCCCCGGTCCGCGGCCGGCTCGGCAGCGCAGCCCAGCTGGAAGGCCAGCAGGCCCTCGTACGCGGACTTGCCGGCCTTCGACCTGACCTCGGCCGGCTTCTCGCCCGCCACGGCCAGCGCGCTGATCACGATCGACGTCGAGTTGCCCTCGCTCGGGGTGCCGGGGACGAAGGCCCAGCCGCCGTCCTCGTTCTGGACGGACTTCAGCCAGTCCACGGCCTTCTTCACCGCGGCGTCGTGACCACCCAGCGCCTTCAGCGCCTGCACGGCCACCGAGGTGGCGTTGGTGTCGAACACCGTCGCCGTGTCACACGCCGCGCCCGCATCCGCCCGGAAAGAGGCGAAGCCGCCGTTCGCGCACTGCTGGCCGACGAGCCAGTCGACGGCCTGCGGGGCGGGCTTCACTCCGACCGTGCGCTGGGCGAGCAGGGCGAAGGACTGCCGCCACACGCCGTCGTACGTCGGGTCTTTTTTGCCGAACAGCCCGGACGGGACGACCGGCGCCGCGGAGGCGGAGGGGGAGGGCGCGGCGAGGGCTGCGGGGGCGGCGCCCGCGCAGAGCACGGCGGAGGCGGCGAGCGCGGCGGCGCTGCGGCGGACGTTCATGGGGGCGGGTGCCTCTCCTGCTGGGGAGCAGGAGGCAGGCACGCTCAGGCACCGGGCTCCGGCTCCGTGTACCTCGACGGTGCCGGCCGCCGGGGGCTCCGGCGGCGCGAGCCGCGCACCTCCCGTACGAGGCGATCCGGCTCCCCGGTCCCGGCGGTGCCGGCGGGTCACGGTTGCGGGTCAGCGCCGGATTCCCACCGGCTTCTCCCCGTACGGCAGGGTGGACGACGGGTTCACTCTACCGGCCCGTAGCCTGCCTGCCCGGGGCGCCGCCGGTCGACGCCCCTTACCGGGCCCGGGGCAGCGCCCGCGACGCGCCGCAGGTACGCGGCCTCACAGCGCCCGGTACGTCACCGGGTCGCTGCCCGCGACAGCCTCCGCCCGGCCCTGTTTCACCAGCCGCCGCAGATGCGCCTCCGCCTCCGAGACGGCGATGTTGCGGGAGCCGTACGGGATCTGCGCCCAGGGCCGGTTCCACTCCATCCGCTCCGCCACACCCCACGGGGTCAGCGGCTCGGCCAGCAGCTCCCACAGCCCGGTCAGCCGCTCCTCGTGGTGGCGCAGCAGCTCGCGGACCCGGGCCGGGGCGTCGGTGAAGGGGTGCTGGTGGGCCGGCAGCACCTCCGCCGGACCGAGGCGGCCGATCCGTTCGAGGGAGTCGAGGTAGTCGCCGAGGGGGTCGGTGACCCGGGTGTCCTCCGGGTCCTCGTACAGGCCGATGTGGGGGGAGATCCCGGGCAGCAGATGGTCGCCGGAGAACAGGCGGCCGTTGCCGGGCAGCTGCGCCGGGTGCTCCTCCTCCAGGTGCAGGCAGACGTGGCCGGGGGTGTGGCCGGGGGTCCAGATCGCGCGGAGCCTGCGCCCGGCGAGGGGGAGCAGCTCGCCGGGGACGATCTCCCGGTCGGGGACGGCGGCCCGCAGCCCCGGCAGCGTCCGCATCCGCCCGGCCGCGCGGGCCGCCCGCAGCGGGGCGATGTGGTCCTCGGGGGCTCCCGCGGCGGCGAGCTTGTCGCTCATGTAGTCGAACCAGACGCCGGGCTCCGCGGACCGGGTCCGCAGGACGACCTCGGTGTCGGCCGCGTGCATGGCGATCCAGGCGCCCGAGGCCTTCCGGACCCGGCCGGACAGGCCGTGGTGGTCGGGGTGGTGGTGGGTGATGACCACGCCGTGGACGTCGGCGACGGCGATGCCGAGCGCGCCGAGGCCGGCGACCAGGGTGTCCCAGGACTCCGGGTCGTCCCAGCCGGTGTCGACGAGGACCGGGCCGCGGCCGGTGTCGAGGACGTGGACGAGGGTGTGGCCCAGCGGGTTGTCCGGGATGGGCACCTTGATGCCGTGGACGCCTCCGCCGTGGTCGGTGACCTGCGGCACGGGATGGGGCTTCGCCTGTGACGGATCCGCTGGCATGAGGGGCTCCCTGTCTGCGCCTGGCCGGGGGCGTGGGCCGCCCGCCTCCACTGTGACGAGAACGTGTTGCAGTGGTCGCCCAAGTCGACCATCTCCGGGGCTTCCTGACCAGTCGTGGGATCACCCGGGTGGTTGCGTCCCGGCCGTGGACTCCTGGAAATAGAACTGGTATCAGTTCTGGGACGCCAAGCCGCAGGAGGCAGCAGCCATGACCGAGCTCGTGGAACACGGACACCTGTTCATCGGCGGGGAATGGACGGATCCGCTGGGCACCGACACCATCCGGATCGTCTCCCCCCACACCGAGCAGGTCATCGGCAGCGTCCCGCACGCCTCGAAGGCGGACGTGGACCGCGCCGTCGCCGTCGCGCGCAAGGCCTTCGACGAGGGCCCGTGGCCGCGGACGTCCCTCGACGAGCGGATCGCCGTCGTCACCCGGATCAAGGACGCCATCGCCGTCCGGCACGAGGAGATCGCCCGCTCGATCAGCTCCCAGAACGGCTCCCCCTACTCCTGGAGCATCCTCGCGCAGGCCCTCGGCCCGATGATGGTCTACGACGCCGCGATCCAGGTCGCGCGCGCCTACCCCTACGAGGAACACCGCCAGGGCGTGCTCGGGCCGATCCTGGTGCGCCGGGAGCCGGTGGGCGTGGTCGCGGCCGTCATCCCGTGGAACGTCCCGCAGTTCGTGGCCGCCGCCAAGCTGGCACCCGCGCTGCTGACCGGATCGACCGTGATCCTCAAGCCGTCGCCGGAGTCCCCGCTCGACTCGTACATCCTCGCCGACATCGCGCGGGAGGCCGGGCTGCCCGAGGGGGTGCTGTCGATCCTGCCCGCCGACCGGGAGGTCAGCGAGTACCTGGTCGGCCACCCGGGCGTCGACAAGGTCGCCTTCACCGGCTCGGTCGCGGCGGGCCGGCGCGTGATGGAGGTCGCCGCGCGCAACCTCACCCGGGTCACGCTGGAACTCGGCGGCAAGTCCGCCGCCGTCATCCTGCCCGACGCCGACCTGGAGAGCACCGTCGCCGGGATCGTCCCCGCGGCCTGGATGAACAACGGGCAGGCGTGCGTGGCCCAGACCCGCGTCCTCGCGCCGCGCAGCCGGTACGAGGAGGTGGCCGAGGCCCTCGCGGCGGCCGCCGGCGCCCTGGTCGTCGGCGACCCGCTGGACCCGGCGACCCAGCTCGGGCCGCTGGTGGCCCGGCGCCAGCAGCAGCGCTCGCTCGACTACATCCGGATCGGGCAGGAGGAGGGCGCCAAGGTACTGGCGGGCGGCGGCCGCCCCGCGGGGCTGGAGCGGGGCTGGTACGTGGAGCCCACGCTCTTCGGGGACGTGGACAACTCGATGCGCATCGCCCGCGAGGAGATCTTCGGACCGGTGGTCTGCCTGATCCCGTACGCGGACGAGGCGGAGGCGGTACGGGTGGCCAACGACTCGGAGTTCGGCCTGAGCGGCAGCGTCTGGACGGGGGACGTCGAACACGGCATCGACTTCGCCCGGCAGGTGCGCACGGGCACCTTCAACGTGAACACCTTCAGCCTGGACATGCTGGGACCCTTCGGCGGCTACAAGAACAGCGGGGTCGGGCGGGAGTTCGGCCCGGAGGGGCTGAGCGAGTACCTGGAGCACAAGATGATCCACCTGCCGGCGGGTTACGGGGCCGGGGCGGGTGCCTGATGGGCGACCGGTGGCACGTGGAGGTGGACCGGGGCGTCTGCATCGGCTCGGGGATGTGCGTGAACCACGCACCGCAGGGCTTCGCCCTGGACTCGGCCCGCCAGTCGCACCCCCGCGACCCGGAGACGGACGCGAACGAGCCGGTCCTGACGGCGGCGGAGGGCTGCCCGGTGGAGGCGATCACGATCACCTTGGCGGCGACGGGGGAGGCGGTGTTCCCGCCGGAGGAGTAGGGGGGGTGCCCGCACGCGGGGTCGGAGGGTGGGCCGGGGTCGGGGTCAGGGTGGGCGGGATGCCCGCACCCGGCATCAGGGGAGGTCCGGGGGCGTCCCGTCAGTCCACTGTCCTTCCGTGTCGGTCCGGGCCGTCAAGGGCGCTCCTTCGTCGCGT
>NZ_JBEZBN010000103.1:0-10509 GCF_040647115.1 Streptomyces sp. NPDC044571 | reverse complement strand
GACCTTGCGCGCCAGCTTCCAGGACGTGCGCTCGGACGCGGCCCGGACGTTGTCGTCGGGGTGGTTGGCGGCGCGGGCCCGGGGGTAGGCCAGGGGCGGGCGCCCTCGCACACCGGGCCCGCACGGGCCCTCAGCTCTTGCGGTGACCCACCAGCCGAGGCTTCGCCTCCAGCCCGTCCAGCCCGTGCCAGGCCAGGTTCACCAGATGCGCCGCAACCTCCGCCTTCTTCGGCCGGCGCACATCCAGCCACCACTGCCCTGTCAGCGCCACCATCCCCACCAGCGCCTGCGCATACAGCGGCGCCAGCTTCGGATCGAACCCCCGCGCCTTGAACTCCAACCCCAGGATGTCCTCGACCTGCGTGGCGATATCGCTGATCAGCGAGGCGAACGTACCCGTCGACTGCGCCACCGGGGAATCCCGCACGAGGATCCGGAAACCGTCCGTGTACGACTCGATGTAGTCCAGCAGCGCGAACGCCGCCTGCTCCAGCAGCTCCCGCGGGTGCCCGGCCGTCAGCGCGCCCGTCACCCCGTCCAGCAGCTGGCGCATCTCCCGGTCCACGACCACCGCGTACAGGCCCTCCTTGCCGCCGAAGTGCTCGTACACCACCGGCTTGGACACCCCGGCCTTCGCCGCGATCTCCTCCACCGAGGTGCCCTCGAAACCCTTCTCCGCGAACAGGGCCCGACCGATGTCCAGCAGTTGCTGACGGCGCTCCGCCCCCGTCATCCGGACCCTGCGGCCGCGCCGGGGCTTGTCGCTGCTGGAAGTACTGCCGTCGATCGCCACACCCTCCATCATGCCGCGTTCGACGCGTTTTCCCTGCGCCGGGCGTCGACCCGGGACTGCGAGGGCCAGCGCACGTCCGTCGCCCAGCCCGCCAGCTCGAACCAGCGGATCAGCCGGGCGCTGGAGTCGACCTGGCCGCGCAGCACGCCGTGGCGGGCCGACGTCGGGTCCGCGTGGTGCAGGTTGTGCCAGGACTCACCGCACGACAGCACCGCCAGCCACCACACGTTGCCCGAACGGTCCCGCGACTTGAACGGCCGCTTGCCCACCGCATGACAGATCGAATTGATCGACCACGTCACATGGTGCAGCAGCGCCACCCGCACCAGCGAACCCCAGAAGAACGCCGTGAACGCCCCCCACCACGACATCGTCACCAGACCGCCCACCAGCGGCGGGATCGCCAGCGACAGGATCGTCCAGTAGACGAAGGCGCGCGAGATCCGCCGGATCGCCGGATCCTTGATCAGATCGGGGGCGTACTTCTGCTGGTTGGTCTGCTCCTCGTCGAACAGCCACCCGATGTGCGCCCACCACAGGCCCTTCATCAGCGCCGGCACGCTCTCCCCGAACCGCCACGGCGAATGCGGATCACCCTCGTGGTCGGAGAACTTGTGGTGCTTGCGGTGGTCCGCCACCCAGCGCACCAGCGGCCCCTCCACCGCCATCGACCCCATCACGGCCAACACGATCCGCAGCGGCCGCTTCGCCTTGAAGGACCCGTGCGTGAAATAGCGGTGGAAGCCGATGGTGACCCCGTGGCAAGCCAGGAAGTACATGAACACCATCAGGCCGAGGTCCAGCCAGCTCACCCCCCAGCCCCACGCCAGCGGAACCGCCGCCAGCAGCGCCAGGAAGGGAACGGTGATGAACAGCAGCAGAGCGATCTGCTCGACGGACCGCTTGCTCTCGCCGCCGCGCGTCGCGGACGGCACCGACGATTCGGAGGCCGCCGAAGCGTCCTCGACAAGATCCGGACTGAGGGTCATGGCATGTCCCCTGGGGGTGAGGAATCGGGGGGGCAAGGAAGCGGGACGCAAGAAACGGGTCGTGAGACGACCGGCCCCAGCCTACGGAGCCGTAACCTACGCCAACGTAAGTATGGCGCAGCGGTGCAGCGCGGCAAGGGGAGCACGCCCGGGGCCACCCGCCCCGCCGCGCCCCACCACCTCCCACCCGCCTACCCCCAAGCCTCCCGTCACACCCCCCGTCCCGCCTGCCGGGACGCCTACCTGGACATCAGCACCGGCCACCTATCCTGGTGTCGTCGGACAGCGTGGTCCGCAGCGGTAACCGGGCGTGTCCCGGTGCCACCTCCCAGTAGCGCTCGAACACTGCAAGGAGCCGCACCTGTGAGCAGTGCTGACCAGGCCCCCTCCACCCCCACGGCAGTCGCCGCCGCCAACGCAGAGCTGCGCGCGGACATCCGCCGCCTCGGCGACCTCCTCGGCGAAACCCTCGTACGCCAAGAAGGCCAAGAGCTCCTCGACCTCGTCGAACGCGTGCGCGCCCTCACCCGCACCGACGGCGAAGCCGCCGCCGCACTGCTCGGCGAAACCGACCTGGAGACCGCCGCCAAGCTCGTACGCGCCTTCTCCACCTACTTCCACCTCGCCAACGTCACCGAACAGGTCCACCGGGGCAAGGAACTGCGCGCCCACCGCGCCGCCGAAGGCGGCCTCCTGGCCCGCACCGCCGACATGCTCAAGGACGCCGACCCCGAGCACCTGCGCGAAACGGTCAAGAACCTCAACGTCCGCCCCGTCTTCACCGCTCACCCCACCGAAGCGGCCCGCCGCAGCGTCCTCAACAAGCTGCGCCGCATCGCCGCCCTCCTCGAAGAGCCCGTCTCCGGCGCCGGCGAACGCCGCCGCCACGACCTGCGCCTCGCCGAGAACATCGACCTCGTCTGGCAGACCGACGAACTGCGCGTCGTACGCCCCGAACCCACCGACGAGGCCCGCAACGCCATCTACTACCTCGACGAACTCCACGCCGGCGCCGTCGGAGACGTCCTCGAAGACCTCACCGCCGAACTCCAGCGCGTCGGCGTCGAACTCCCCGCCGGCACCCGCCCCCTCACCTTCGGCACCTGGATCGGCGGCGACCGCGACGGCAACCCCAACGTCACCCCCGAAGTCACCCGCGACGTCCTGATCCTCCAGCACGAACACGGCATCACCGACGCCCTCGAACTCGTCGACTTCCTGCGCGGCCTCCTCTCCAACTCCATCCGCTACACCGGAGCCACCGAGGAACTCCTCTCCTCCCTCCAGGCCGACCTCGAACGCCTCCCCGAGATCAGCCCCCGCTACAAGCGGCTCAACGCCGAGGAGCCCTACCGCCTCAAGGCCACCTGCATCCGCCAGAAGCTCCTCAACACCCGCGAGCGACTCGCCAAGGGCACCCCCCACGAGGAAGGCCGCGACTACCTCGGCACCGCCGAGCTCCTCGCCGACCTCACCCTCATCCAGACCTCCCTGCGCGAACACCGCGGCGCCCTCTTCGCCGACGGCCGCATGGACCGCACCATCCGCACCCTGGCCGCCTTCGGCCTCCAGCTCGCCACCATGGACGTACGCGAACACGCCGACGCCCACCACCACGCCCTCGGCCAGCTCTTCGACCGCCTCGGCGAGGAATCCTGGCGCTACGCCGACATGCCCCGCGACTACCGCGGCAAGCTCCTCGCCAAGGAACTCCGCTCCCGGCGCCCCCTCGCCCCCACCCCGGCACCCCTCGACGCAGCCGGACAGAAGACCCTCGGCGTCTTCTTCGCGATCAAGGACGCCTTCGAGAAGTTCGGCCCCGAAGTCATCGAGTCCTACATCATCTCGATGTGCCAGGGCGCCGACGACGTCTTCGCCGCCGCCGTCCTCGCCCGCGAAGCCGGCCTCATCGACCTCCACGCCGGCTGGGCCAAGATCGGCATCGTCCCACTCCTCGAAACCACCGACGAGCTGCGCGCCGCCGACGTCATCCTCGACCAGATGCTCGCCGACCCCTCTTACCGCCGCCTCGTCTCCCTGCGCGGCGACGTCCAGGAGGTCATGCTCGGCTACTCCGACTCCTCCAAGTTCGGCGGCATCACCACCAGCCAGTGGGAGATCCACCGCGCCCAGCGCCGCCTGCGCGACGTCGCCCACCGCTACGGCGTCCGCCTGCGCCTCTTCCACGGCCGCGGCGGCACCGTCGGCCGCGGCGGCGGCCCCTCCCACGACGCCATCCTCGCCCAGCCCTGGGGCACCCTCGAAGGCGAGATCAAGGTCACCGAACAGGGCGAGGTCATCTCCGACAAGTACCTCGTCCCCTCCCTCGCCCGCGAGAACCTCGAACTCACCGTCGCCGCCACCCTGCAGGCCTCCGCCCTGCACACCGCCCCCCGCCAGTCCCACGACGACCTCGCCCGCTGGGACGCGGCCATGGACACCGTCTCCGACGCCGCCCACGCCGCCTACCGCGCCCTCGTCGAAGACCCCGACCTGCCCGCCTACTTCTTCGCCGCCACCCCCGTCGACCAGCTCGCCGACCTCCACCTCGGCTCCCGGCCCTCCCGCCGCCCCGACTCCGGCGCCGGCCTCGACGGACTGCGCGCCATCCCCTGGGTCTTCGGCTGGACCCAGTCCCGCCAGATCGTCCCCGGCTGGTACGGCGTCGGCTCAGGCCTCAAGGCGCTGCGCGAAACCGGACAGGGCGACGTCCTCGCCGAAATGGGCGAACGCTGGCACTTCTTCCGCAACTTCCTGTCCAACGTCGAAATGACCCTGGCCAAGACCGACCTGCGGATCGCCCGCCACTACGTCGACACCCTCGTCCCCGACCACCTCAAGCACGTCTTCGCCCGCATCGAAGCCGAACACGAACTCACCGTCCGCGAGGTCCTGCGCATCACCGGCGGCGAAAAGCTCCTGGACTCCCACCCCGTCCTCCAGCAGACCTTCGCCGTCCGCGACGCCTACCTCGACCCCATCTCCTACCTCCAGGTCTCCCTCCTCGCCCGCCAGCGCGCCGCAGCCGCCCGAGGCGAAGACCCCGACCCGCTGCTCTCCCGCGCCCTGCTGCTCACCGTCAACGGCGTCGCCGCAGGCCTGCGCAACACCGGCTGACACTCCCGCACAAGAAAGCCCCCGCCCTCCGGATCCGATCCGGAGGGCGGGGGCTTTCGTACGGGAACCACCCCGGGCGCGGGCTCAGCCCTGCGCACCCGCCTTGCGGCGGCGGACCACCAGGAAGGCACCGGCACCGACCAGCGCGGCCGCCACCCCGGCGAGCAGACCCACCGGAGTGTCCGAACCGGTCTTCGCCAGGTCACCCCCCGTCGTGCCACCCGAACCCGTAGGGGCCGACACGGACGCAACCGGCGAGGAAGGCGTCCCCGACGGCGTGCGGCTCGGCGTGCCCGACGGCGTACCGGACGGCGACGGCGAAGCGCTCTGCGAAGGGCTCTGGCTCGGCACCTGCGACGGCGGCGCCGAGCTCGGCGTCCCCGACGGCGTCCCGCTCGGCTTCGTCGTCGCCGGGCAGGTGTGCGACAGGTTGAACCAGTTCACGCTGCCGCCCTTGACCTCGGCGGAAGCGGCCGTCAGCTTCGCACCCGGCGCCGAGGCGACGTAGGCGTGCTTGTCCGACGGCGGCCCGAACACCGTCACGACCTGCTGGCCGCCCGGCTCGAAGGTGACCGTCAGCTTGACGAACGTCGTCGAGTTCCCGGGCAGCACGAAGTGCCAGCCGTCCTTGCTCGACGGTATGTCCGCGCAGGTCTTCTCGTGCTCCACGCCCTGCGACGTGGCGGTGACCGGCAGCGGCTGGTGCAGCGGGAGGGTGTAGGTGTCGTCCGCGAAAGCGGGGGCGGCGCCGGCCGCCAGAAGCAGCGAGGCCGCTGTGGGGAGCGTCGCCGCAGCCCAACGAACCCTGGAAATGGGCATGGAGGTACCTCTGACAGGGAGGGGAATCGTGCCGTGGGGGGCGGCGGCTCAGCATGCTGAGCGCCGCCCGCCAAGGTCAAGAGGTACTCGTGGACACTCGTATGGAGTTGCCCCCCGGCGGGCGGAATGTCTGAAGTAACGATCTCCCTACGGCCGGGTCGCCGTCAGGAGTTGTACGCCGACTGGGCCCGCTCCAAACCCTCCGCCACCAGACACTCCACCGCATCCGCCGCCCGGTCCACGAACCACTCCAGCTCCTTGTGCTCCGAGGACGAGAAGTCCTTCAGCACGAAGTCCGCCACCTGCATCCGACCCGGCGGACGCCCGATCCCACACCGCACCCGGTGGTAGTCCGCACCCATCGCCTTCGTCATCGACTTCAGACCGTTGTGCCCGTTGTCCCCGCCACCCAACTTCAACCGCAGCGTCGGATAGTCGATGTCCAGCTCGTCGTGGACCGCCACGATCCGCTCCACCGGCACCTTGTAGAAATCCCGCAGCGCCGTCACCGGCCCACCCGACAGGTTCATGAACGACATGGGCTTCGCCAGCACCACCCGGCGGCTCGCCGGACCCGGCGGACCCATCCGGCCCTCCACCACCTGCGCCCGCGCCTTGTGCGCCTTGAACTTCCCGCGCATCCGCTCCGCCAGCAGATCCACCACCATGAACCCGATGTTGTGGCGGTTGCCCGCATACTCCGCACCCGGATTACCGAGACCGACGATCAGCCAGGGCGCCGCGTCGTCCGACATCAAAAGCTCCTTAACGAGAACGACCGCCGTCCCGCTCCAGTGGAGCCGGACGGCGGTCGGTCAGCAACTGCTGAGGGCACTGCCAAGCAGAAGGGGCGAGGCTCAGGCCTCGGTGCCCTCGGCCTCGGCGGCCGGCTCCTCGGCCTGGGCGGAGACGACCTGCAGAACGGCGGTCTCACCGTCGACGGCCAGCGTGGTGCCCTTCGGCAGGACCAGGTCCTTGGCGTGGATCGAGGCACCGGCCTCCAGACCCGCGATGGACACGGTGACCTCGGTCGGGATGTGCGTGGCCTCGGTCTCGACGGAGATCGTGGTCAGCAGGGTCTCCAGCAGGTTGCCACCCGGGGCCAGCTCGCCCTCGGTGACGACCGGAACGTCCACCGTGACCTTCTCGCCCTTCTGGACGATCAGGAAGTCGACGTGGGTCAGGCTGCGCTTGACCGGGTGACGCTGGACGGCCTTCGGGATGACCAGCTCGGAGCCGGTGCCCGCGATGTCCAGGGAGATCAGGACGTTCGCGGTCTTCAGGGCCATCATCAGGCCGTGGCCCTCGACGTCCACGTGCTTCGGGGCGGTGCCGTGACCGTAGATGACACCGGGAACCTTGCCGTCGCGACGGGCCTGGCGGGCGGCGCCCTTACCGAAATCGGTGCGGGTCTCGGCGGAAAGCTTGACCTCGGACATGCTCACTCCTCGTGGGGGTGACGGAAATGGACTGGAGTCACCCGGCCGAAACGGCCTGCTACGAAGAGCGCGTCGATAACGGAGTGTCCGGACCTGCACGCAGGTACGGCCTCCCTCGCCGAGCAACTCGAAGAGTCTACCCGGCCGGGAGGCCGTACCCAAAAGGATCTCTACTGCCGGCTCTGCTGCCGGACTTTACCGCCGGACCCTACTGCTGCTCTTCGAACAGGCTCGTGACCGAACCGTCCTCGAACACCTCGCGCACCGCACGCGCGATCATCGGCGCGATCGACAGCACCGTGATCTTGTCCAGCTCCAAGTCGGACGGGTCGGGCAGGGTGTTCGTGAACACGAACTCACTGACCTTCGAGTTCTTCAGACGGTCGGCCGCCGGACCCGACAGGATGCCGTGCGTCGCCGTCACGATCACGTCCTCCGCACCGTGCGCGAACAGCGCGTCGGCAGCGGCGCAGATCGTGCCACCCGTGTCGATCATGTCGTCGACCAGGACGCAGACCCGGCCCGCGACCTCACCGACCACCTCGTGGACCGTCACCTGGTTCGCGACGTCCTTGTCACGCCGCTTGTGCACGATCGCCAGCGGCGCATCCAGCCGGTCGCACCAGCGGTCCGCCACCCGCACACGACCCGCGTCCGGAGACACGATCGTCAGCTTCGTACGGTCCACCTTCGCGCCCACGTAGTCGGCCAGCACCGACAGCGCCGACAGGTGGTCCACCGGGCCGTCGAAGAAACCCTGGATCTGGTCCGTGTGCAGGTCCACCGTCAGGATCCGCTCCGCACCCGCCGTCTTCAGCAGGTCCGCGACCAGACGCGCCGAAATCGGCTCACGGCCCTTGTGCTTCTTGTCCTGACGGGCATACCCGTACGACGGGATGATCACGGTGATGGAGCGGGCCGACGCGCGCTTCAGCGCGTCGATCATGATCAGCTGCTCCATGATCCACTTGTTGATCGGAGCCGTGTGGCTCTGGATCAGGAAGCAGTCCGCGCCACGGGCCGACTCCTGGAAACGAACGTAGATCTCACCGTTCGCGAAATCGAAAGCCTTGGTCGGCACGAGGCCGACGCCCAACTGATGCGCAACCTCCTCGGCCAGCTCGGGGTGGGCGCGGCCGGAGAAGAGCATCAGCTTCTTCTCGCCGGTCGTCTTGATCCCGGTCACAGCACAGTCTCCTCAGACGTGTTGAAAGCTGCTCGCCCCCGTGTGCGTCCGTCCCGCACACGGTGAGCCAGCCGAATTGCGTGCACCTATCACGGTACGCCGTCCCAGGCGTACCTGTTTCCGGTCAGTTCACCCGGAAGACCCTCAGCGGACCTCGGACTCGTCCACGGACGCCGACTGCGCCGCCGACGCCGCCGCACTCCCCGGACGCTTGCGAGCCACCCAACCCTCGATATTCCGCTGCTGGCCACGGGCCACGGCCAGCGCACCCGGCGGCACGTCCTTCGTGATCACGGACCCGGCCGCCGTATAAGCCCCGTCCCCGATCGTGACGGGCGCCACAAACATGTTGTCCGAACCCGTCTTGCAGTGTGAGCCGACCGTCGTGTGGTGCTTGTGCTCACCGTCGTAGTTCACGAACACGCTCGCCGCACCGATGTTGGTGTACTCGCCGATCGTCGCATCACCCACGTACGACAGGTGCGGCACCTTCGTACCCTCGCCGATCGTCGCGTTCTTCATCTCCACGTACGTGCCGGCCTTCGCCTTCAGGCCCAGCTTCGTACCCGGACGCAGGTACGCGAACGGCCCCACCGAAGCCGACTCCCCGATCACCGCCGAGTCCGCCACCGTGTTGTCCACCCGCGCCCCCGGACCCACCTGCGTGTCCTTCAGCCGCGTGTTCGGACCCACCTCGGCACCCTCCGCGATGTGCGTGGCACCGAGCAGCTGCGTGCCGGGGTGCACCAGGGCGTCCTGGCCGAAGGTGACCGTCACGTCCACGAAGGTGCTCGCCGGGTCGACCACGGTGACACCGGAGAGCATCGCGTCCTCCAGCAGCCGCGCGTTCAGCAGCGCCCGCGCCTCGGCGAGCTGCACACGGTTGTTGATCCCCAGGATCTGCCGGTGGTCGCCGCCGACCGACGCCCCCACGCGGTGGCCGGCCTCGCGCAGGATCCCCAGCACGTCGGTGAGGTACTCCTCGCCCTGGCTGTTGTCCGTCCGCACCTTGCCCAGCGCATCCGCGAGCAGGGCCCCGTCGAAGGCGAACACCCCGGAATTGATCTCCCGGATCGCCCGCTGCGCCTCGGTGGCGTCCTTGTGCTCGACGATGGCGGTGACGGCTCCGGTCTGCGCGTCGCGCACGATCCGCCCGTAGCCGGTGGAGTCCGGCACCTCGGCGGTGAGCACGGTGACGGCGTTGCCGTCGGCCTCGTGGGTCCGGGTGAGCTGCGCGAGGGTCTCCCCGGTCAGCAGCGGGGTGTCGCCGCAGACCACGACGACCGTGCCGGTGATCTGCCCGCCGAGCTCCTCCAGGGCCATGCGGACGGCGTGGCCGGTGCCGTTCTGCTCGTACTGGACGGCCGTGCGGACGCCCGCGTCGATGTCGGCGAGGTGCGCGGCGACCTGCTCACGGGCGTGGCCGACGACGACCACGAGGTGGGCGGGGTCCAGCTCGCGCGAGGCGGCGACCACGTGGCCCACGAGCGAGCGCCCGCAGATCTCGTGCAGAACCTTGGGAGTGGCCGACTTCATGCGGGTGCCCTCACCCGCTGCGAGTACGACGACGGCTGCCGGGCGGTTGGCGCTCACGGGTGTGCCCTTCGGCTTCGGGGGTGGACCCGTGAAGGATACCGGTGGCCCGGCCCCCGAAAACGAGTCCGGGTCCTGACCGTGGAGGTCAGGACCCGAACTTGCGTCGCTCCCGGGGCAGGAGTCGAACCTGCGTCGTACCCAGATTCAAAGTCTGGTCGCCCCTACCGACAGAGCAACCCGGGATTGATCGCCGTCAGACTACGCGTTTCGGCGGCGCGCCTCCACTGCAATGCCGGACCACCACCCTTCGATGCGGCGGTAAAGCTCTGCGCCATCCATCACGCGTACGACCAGGCAACCGCGGTAGCCCTCGCCCACGTTCTTGCGCACCGTCTTGGGATTGTGCTTCTTGAGGGTCGTTCTCTGCAGCTCGACGTGATCCACTCCTACCTGGTCAGCCCAGTAGTGCTCGGCCCCGACCGTGTCCGCCAGCTCGTGGATCATGACGCGGTACCGGAGTCGCCCGGGCTCGACTCCTAGATGAGTGAGTCCGATGTTCTCAGTGGTCGTAGGCGATCAGGGATCGTTTGATCTTGGTGCCGGTGGTCCAGTTGTGCCAGATGCCGGCGG
>NZ_JBEZBN010000102.1:0-11167 GCF_040647115.1 Streptomyces sp. NPDC044571 | reverse complement strand
CGATCTCGCGGGCGGCCGTCAGGTACCCGGCGGGCGGTACGACGACGCCGTTCTCGCCCTGGATCGGCTCGATGACGACGAGCGCGGTCTCCCCGGGCGGACTCCGCTACGCGCTCTTGAACTCCTGGCGCTGGCGGCCGAGTCCCTCGATCTCCAGCTCCACGACATCGCCGGCGCGCAGGTACGGCTTCGGCTCCGGCTGGCCCATGGCCACGCCCGCCGGCGTACCGGTGACGATGACATCGCCGGGGTACAGCGTCATGAACTGGCTCAGGTACCGCACGACCTCGCCGACCGGGAAGATCTGGTCCGCGGTGTTGCCGTCCTGCTGGGGTTCGCCGTTGACCCACAGCTTCACGTCGAGGGTCTGCGGGTCCGCGATCTCGTCGGCGGTGACCAGCCACGGGCCGAGCGGGGTGAAGGTCTCGCAGTTCTTGCCCTTGTCCCAGGTGCCGCCGCGCTCGATCTGGAACTCCCGCTCCGAGACGTCGTTGACCAGCGTGTAGCCGCCGACGTGCGCGAGGCCCTCCTCGGCGGAGGACAGGTAGCGGGCGGTGCTGCCGATGACGACGCCGAGCTCGGCCTCCCAGTCGGTCTTCACGCTGCCGCGCGGGATGAGGACGGTGTCGTCCGGGCCGACGACGGTGTCGGCGGCCTTCAGGAAGAGGATGGGCTCGGCCGGCGGCTCCGCGCCGATCTCGGCGGCGTGCCCGAAGTAGTTCAGCCCGATGCCCACGATCTTGCCGATGCGGCCGATCGGCGCGCCGATCCGCAGGCCCTCCGCGTCCAGGACCGGGAGCTGCCCGGAGGCCGCCGCGTCCCGTACCCGGGACAGCAGGGACTCGTCGGCGAGCACGGCGCCGTCCACATCCGTGATCAGGCCGGAGAGGTCGCGCAGGGTTCCGTCCTGGTCGAGCAGCGCGGGGCGTTCCGCACCGACCGGTCCGACACGCAGCAGCTTCATGGGCATTCTCCCGTGGTCGAGGGTGGTCGGCCCACGGGCATGCCCCGGGCCGGACGATGGGTTGCGGCCATCGGAGGATTGGTCGATCCTCCAAGAAGTCCGGCCCGTCCGCAACACCCTGTTCACATCCTGGAACGCCCGCCTCCGCCGGCCGGCTGCACCGCCGCCCCGGCGCCCGGCCCGGCAGCCCGCTCCTTGCGGTACTGCAGCCAGGCCCGCTCCGCGACCGACCACGCGGTGGTGGTCACCAGGTACAGCCCGGCGGCCAGCGGCACCACGGCAGCGGTGATCAGCGTCCCGAACGACAGCAGCGGGAGCACGCCGCCCAGCTTGCGCAGCATCTCCTGCTGCTCGGCGGTCACCGGGCCCCCGGGGACGGGAGCAGCGCCCGGCCCGGCCAGGGCGGCCGCCCGCCGCCCGCGCACCGCACTCCACGCCGCGACTGCACCGATGGCCGCGAACAGCCCGAGGAACACCAGTCCCTGGGCTCCGAGAACGCCTCCCTCCCCGAGCGCGTCGGCCCACCGGGCCCCCAGCGGCGCGGCGAACAACCGGTGCCCCAGCAGCTCGCCGGACGTGGAGAACGCCCGGTACATCACGAAGAACACCGGCAGCTGCAACAGCAGCGGCAGGCACCCCGCCGCCGGGGTCGCACCGCGAAAGGCCGCACGGCTCAGCGGGTGCAGGGCAAGGCGCACCAGCACGGTGAACAGCACGATCGCGGCAGCGGTCGCGGACTCGGCCAGCACCGGCTCCAGAAGCCGGCCGAGCTCGGTAACAAGGTGGATGAAAACGGACACGCGGGCCCTCCGAGGGGTCTCGTCGAACGTCGAAGCAGATGCATTTCGGCGCGACGACCCGCGAGGGGCGACAACGGTGATCAGCAGTGAGCGAGCGGAAGGCGATGCGCCCCTACGCGGCCGTCAGGACGAGACGGCCGGGCGCCCTGGGCCGCGACCGGCCCGAGGCATCGGGATCGCGCTGCGGCAGGAACGCCGTGCGCTGCTCGCGATCGCGGAGGGCGGTGCGTATTCGGTGCGGCGGCACGGGCCGTACGAGCCGGGCGGCCAGCGCGGCGGCGCCCACGGCGACGGTCGCGGCGAGGGCGACCACGACGGCGCCCAGCCCGCCCTCCCCGGCGAACAGCAGCCCGAGCAGGCCCCCGAGCAGCACGAGGGAGCCGATGACCGCCACCATGCGCGCCATCCATGCCCGACCCATGCGGACCACCCCCTCTCGCCCACTCAACGGCCGGTCACCGCTTCAAAGTTCCCCAGACCACGAGCCGGTACCGGGAGGTGTACTCGGGCGTGCAGGTGGTGAGCGTGATGTAGGCGCCGGCTTCGCCGTACCCGTACTCCGGCCCGGCCGTACTGCTCGGCACCGGGGCGATCACCCCGGTGTCCCGCGCACCCGTCTGCGCCAGCGCCTTGCCCACCACGTACACGTACCGCCGGCCCCGTACCTCCACGGTCAGCTCGTCACCGGCCCGCAGCCGGTTGACGTACCGGAAGGGCTCCCCGTGGGTGTTCCGGTGCCCGGCGAGCGCGAAGTTCCCCTCCTCCCCGGGCTGCGCGGTTCCGGGGTAGTGCCCGACGTACCCCTTGTCCAGCACGGCCCGCTTGTCGACCCCCTGCGCGACGGGCACGACGACCCCGAGCCGCGGGATGCGCAGCACGGCGTAGGCGGCCGAACCGGGGCCCCGGGAGGACGGGGGCGCCCCGGAGCCCGCCACCGGATCAGCGGCCCGGGACGGGGACGGCACGGCAGGAGACCCGGAAGAGGACGGCTCGGGAAGAGCCGGATCCGAAGGAGGGGACGAGGCCGCATCGGGAAGGGGCGCGCCCTCCAAACGGGCCACCTCGTGCCGGGCGGCGACACGCGCCTGCCGGTTCGTCCACCACACCTGGTGCACCACCAGCAACAACACCACCACCCCCACGGTGACGGCGAGTTCGGCGGCGGCCCACAGCATCCCCGCCAGACGCGCCCGGCGCCCGCGCCGGCCACCCGCCTGCACCACCACACGCATGTGATCCCGCACGGGCGGCACCTTAAGACCTCCCCCCTCAGCAGACCAGGGCCAGTACCGTGTGACCCATGCGCCCCGACACGCCTGCCGAGCACATCGCCGAAGCCGAGCGCCTGATCCGCACGGCGACCCGCTACCCCGAGGACCAGGAGCCCTTGCTCCTCCAGGCCGCGGCCCACCTCGAACTGGCCGACTCCCGGGACCGCGCCAGCGCGCTGTACGACCAGCTCCTCGCCGGCTCCCCCGCCAACCCCCACCTCATCAAGGCCCTCCAGGCCGCGAACCTGTGGGAGTACGGCCACGAGCCCGAGGCCCGTGCCCTGATCCAGGGCATCCGCGCGGCGGCGCCCACGGACCCGGCCCCCTGGGCGGTCATCGCGGAAGCCCTCGAAGCACACGACGAGCTGACCGACTCGGAGGAGTGCTTCACCCAGGCCGCCACCCTCCTGATCACCGACAGCACCCCCCTCACCCAGGCCACCACGGCCCTGCTGACGGGCCGGCACCGCGTACGCCGCCTGCTCGGGCTCCCGCACGACGAGTGGGACATGGTGGCCGACACCCGCCACATCGGCCCGATCCCGCTGGACGAGCTCCACGACCCGAAGCGCATCTGGGCCCTCGGCTCCGACGACCCGGCCGAGCTCCGCGCCGAGATCGCCCGTCTCCGCGCCGAACTGGGCGACCGCCGCGCCGCCCTCTCCCGCCCCTTCCCGGTGGCCATCCTCCACTGGCCCCAGCGCGAACTGGCCGAGCTCCTGACCAGCTACCCGACCCTGGCCTCGGAGTACCCCTCGCACGAGGCCCACCTCCGGGAGATCGAAACCGCCCTCCGCGCCCTGGCCGCCTCGGGCACGACGAACCTGGGCATCGTCACCGCCAGCGTCCCCTCGTACGAAGCCTTCGCGGCCTCGGAGAAAACCTCCCCGGCCTCCCCCTCCCTGCTCCCGGAATACGCCACGACCCTGGCTGCCCGCGGCAAAGCCACCCCCTGGCCCCCGTCGCCCACCTCCCCCTGCTGGTGCACCTCGGGCAAGCCGTACGCCGAGTGCCACGGAAAGTCAGCCTGACACTCCTTCACAGGCCCGCCGGCAACGACGGGCCTCACACCCCTTCGGGGACGCCGACTCTGGCGTGGACCCCGAGGGGGGTCGGCTTCATCCCCACCCACCTCGCACGGCCGCCCCGACTGCTGCAGCCTTCAGGATGGCGTCGGCCAGTGCGGCCATGCGGCGCTCCTTGAGTTCGACCGCGACCTCGATCACTGTCCCGGCCGAGCGCTCACGAGCGACCATGTGCCCGAAAGATTCCTCTAGCTGGGTGTGCCGACCCGAGTGGAGGAACTCCAGGGCAGCGACCGCCTCCTCCGAGGTCAGAAACCGAACCGCATCTGCGAGTGCAGCCGCAGCGTCTTCAGGCCGGCCGCTGGAGTGGAGCTCCGCCGTTGTCGCGGCGAAGCTCCGGGCGGCGGCGATGTCAGACGATTCGCTCCGCCGGTCCCCCTCCGCCGGGGGGACCGGCGCAAGCGCCGCTCGCCGCCGAACCGCTCTTGCGAGCGTTCGCAAGCCGGCTACTTCCTCCGCCAGGGCGTCCAACGACGTTGCCCGCTCCTGGTTCTCCGCGCGAAGGACCGCAACGGCGTCGTTGAGGGCGGCGCAGTTCTTGCACCAGACGAGGCGCCCATACGCCTCCGCGACGACATCCCAACCGATCCCAGCCGGGGTGGGGGATCCGCTGCGATCAGCTGCGAGGCGGTGAAGGCCGCGCACAAAGTCCAACTCCGGCCGTCTCTCGCCGTTCAGGTAACGGGTCAGGGCGCTCGGGCTGACTTCACATCCCCGCTCACCGAGCATCTCAACAAGGCGTCGCTGGGAGATCCGCCGCTCAGTACCGCCTGGCGGCCCTTCCTGGGCCGCCCTGGCCAGCGGCTTTACATAGCGTGTTGCAAACCCTTTGCGGCCCACGCCCCCGGCGGACGCCACCCCTGCAACCTGCTGCACTCAGCGCTCCCCTCACTGCCGTCCCGCTACCTCTGCACCTCTCCCGCGCACACCCCCGCGGCGCAGGGCGGTGCACCGGCGCCACGACCGCCCGCACTCCAGAACCTTAACTTCAATCCGGAACCAATGCTGCTGGAATGCAGGATTCCGAACGTTGCCATTTATCTGACACCAATAGAGTTGCCAGATAAATGGCAACGCGGAAACCCCTGGACAGGGAGTGGTGCGATGTGAAATAACCTGGGGATGACGCGCCTCCCAGACGGTCTGCCGATTGCCAGCGACCCGAATAACTCCGCCATGTGGCGCAAGTCACCGACGACCCAAGGAATTCCAGATTGCTTCCCGGGACTTCATTCCGGCTAAGATCGACACCGCCGACCCCTTTATCTATTCGGGGTCCGGCCTGCACCCGCATGTTGGTTCCACCTTTCACTTCTCTGAACGGAGTATCGGAATGACCATCAGCAATGGCAGCGGGCTGCCTTCCTGGCAGAACCCGAAGTTCGGCGCGAAGATCCGGGCGGCGCTGTGGCTGGAGACCCAGGTGGGGGTCGGCGGCGTCTTCACGAAGGCCGAGCTGCGCCAGGCGTTCCCCGATGTCGCCCAGATCGACCGGCGCGTCCGCGAACTCCGCGATCACAACTGGCAGATCGACACGCACCGCGAGGACCCTGCGCTGAAGCAGCAGGAGCAGAAATACGTGACCCGGGGTGCAGAGATCTGGCTTCCCGGCCAGGCCGCTGCCGCCAAGCAGAAGACCACTCTGACCTCGACGCAGCGGGCGAAGGTCTGGAGCGATGACAGCTTCCTGTGTCGGACCTGCGGAATCGGTGTGGGCGAGAAGTATCCGGACGGGTCGTCAGGCACCTCTCAGCTTGCCATCGCCCGCCGCAAGGTGCTCCTCGCCGACGGAACGACGGAGGAACAGCTGGTTACCGTCTGTGGCAAGTGCGTCGCCAGCAACAGCAGCACGGTCGACCTTGGGGCGCTGCTGGCCGAAGTGGCACTGCTGAGCCCGATCGAAAAGGGTGCCCTGTCCTCGTGGATCGAGGCCGGCCAGCGGACCCGCGGAGCGCTGGAGAAGGTGTGGGGTGTTCTCCAGACCCTTCCGGAGCCGTCCCGGCAGGCCGTCCGGGCAGCCGTTCGACTGGACCAATAGAAATAGAACGCTGCACCACATACAGCAACAACGCCGATAAATCGAAAAGCGAGAGGTGTGGACTGTGTTCCGGGAATTTGCGCCGCCGCCGCGCGCTGAAGAGTTCAGCGAACTTATTCGTAAGCGGCTCGAGGACGTCAAGGCCGCCGGGGGCACCCGCGAAACGGTAAGCGTCGACTGGAACGGAAAAACCATCCACGTCGAGGTCATCGAGCTGCCGTTGGACAGCCTCTACTTCAACCCGGGAACGCATCGCATCCGGGCACAGCGGACCCATAACCCGGCTCGGGACCAGCAGCTTGATGCAGACCCCTACGGCGCCGACGGCCAGAGCTACCTGGCCGACCTGCTGAAGGCTGATCCCTCGGACCCCCGTGTCCGCGACACGGCTTTCGACAAACTGAAGGAGAGCCTGCTCCAGTACGGGCAGAACGACCCCGGCCTGGTCACCCACCACGGTGTGCTCGTCAACGGGAACACCCGTGCCGCTGCACTCCGCGAGGCCGGCCAGACCTCAATGCGGGTTGGCGTGCTCCCGTCGTCGTTCACGTGGGCGGACATCAACGCCGTCGAGCTGTCACTCCAGCTGCGCAAAGACCACCGTCGGGACTACTCGTACATCAACCGGCTCCTCGCGATGGAGGAACAGGCCCAGCTGGGCCGGACCCCCGAGGACATCGCCCGGGAGTTCCGCATCCAGGTGAAGACCTACCACCAGGAGCGGTGGATCCTCGCCACGATCCGCGAGCTGATCGAGCGCAGCCGGACCGGCGGAGCTTCGCTCAGCCTGATCGACTTCGAGATGGACCAGGAGAAGCTCAAGGAGCTCGAACGTCTCTACAAGAACCTCTCCGAAGTCGAAGCCGACGAGGCCGAGGTGATCAAGGAATGGCGTCTCTGCGCGATCCTGCTCGGCTTCTCGAAGACGGACGTCCGCCACATCGACGAGGAGTTCACCAAGGCCGATTACCTGTCGAAGTCCCTTCCCTCCGAGTTGGCGGAGGAGGCGAGCGCAGAAGAGTCCGTTGCCATTCCCGGTCTCGGGATCTCCGTCAAGGGCAGCACCTCGCGGGTCTCCGCCGCTCGGGCTCTGAACGACCGCGTACTGCGCGCGAAGGCCGTCGCTGACAGCTTGCAGCCGCCGAACGGTGAGAAGGCGGCCGCCCGCGAACTCGTCACCGCGGCCAAGGCCGCTTTCGACAAGGCCATTGACGATGCCGGCCGCGACGCCCGCGTCCGCAAGCGCAAGCAGCTTGCTCCCGCCCGACTTGCAGACGCATGCTCCGCCATCGACCAGTGCACGGTCGACCTCGTCCAGGCGCGCGCCGCCCGGAGCCTCGACGCGCAGGCCTTCGACGACGCCCTGCTGCAGCTGCGTACGAGCCTGACCAAACTCGCCGCACAGGCGGAGAAAATCAGCGACGCCCCCGGTGCCGGCGTCGCCTGGCTGATCGATGCGGTTTCCGGCAGCGCCGCGTGAGCCCGGGGAGCGCCGAGACCCCGTCTCTACGACTTGAGTTCGACGAGACGCGCACCAAGGTGGTCTTCAAGGCATCCGCAGAGTACGCACATGCCCTGGTTCAGCTGGCTGGACGGTTCCGCACCGCCGGCCACCTGGGCCCCACCACCGTCGTAGCCGACGTCGACGATCTGTTGACCAGGGTCGACCAGCTCGCCGAATGGCCCGACCAGGTCGGCGTCGTATGGGCCCCGGACCTCCAGCAGCTTGTCGTCGGCAGCATCCAGGACGCTGCCAAGGTCGAGCGGCGCCTCGCCGACGCGGAAGCCGCAGCTGCGGCTGAGATAGCTCCGGACGACGTGCCCGCGCTGCTGGGCGATGAGTGGCAGGCCGAGCTCGGAGAGTTCCAGAAGCGGGACATCGCAAAGCTGCTGTCCCTCCAGCACGGCGCCAACTTCAGCGTGCCCGGCGCCGGCAAGACCCGGGCGGCACTCGGTGTGTACGCCGTGGAGAAGGCACGCGGGAACGTCTCCCGCCTCCTCGTTGTGTGCCCCAAGTCCGCCTACGAATCGTGGCAGTACGAAACGGCGGTCTGCTTCCGCCACCGCCTGCGTCCGCATGTGGTGGATGGGACGATGGACGACTACGCCGAAGTCCTGATCGTCAACTACGAACGGCTCGACAGGGCTCTGCCTGTTCTGACGGCATGGCTCCAGTCCGAGCCGGCCATGCTCATCCTCGACGAGGCACACCGGATGAAACTCGGTGTCCGCGGCACCTACGGCGCCGCCTGTATGGCGCTGGGACCGCTGGCCCGCCGCCGCCTTATCCTCACCGGTACCCCGGCGCCCAACGGCCGGAAGGACCTTGAGAACCTGCTCGGCTTCGTCTGGCCTGGCCACGGCCAGCGGGCGGTGGCGCGCGCGGTGGCCGGCGGCGACCTTGCGGCGGCCAGCCGCACTCTCCGCCCGCTGTTCACCAGGACGACCAAGCTAGAGCTCGGACTGCCGCCGATGGAGCCGCGCGTCCGCTACGTCGACATGCCGCCCCTCCACGCCGATATCTATGAGGCCCTGGTCGGCAGCGAGGAGTCGGGGGCAGGCAAGGACGACCTGAGCGCGCTGGGCAAGACGGCGCTGCGCCTGCTGATGGCGGCCACTAGCCCTGCCCTCCTGCTGGACGGCGGAAGCCGCTACGAGCCCCTGGCCTACCAGCTGCCACCTCTCGAGATCCCGCGGACCCACTCCCTCTACTCGCTGATGCGGGACCTTCCAGACTACGAACTGTCTCCGAAATACCAGGAAACGGCAGCAATAATTGCCAAAAATGCCCAAGATGGGCGGAAAACACTCGTCTGGACAACGTTTGTCCGCAGCCTGACCACTCTGGAGCGCTTGCTCTCCGAATTTTCGCCTGCCGTCGTACACGGCGGTACTACAGACCGCGAGGAGCAGATTCGGCGCTTCCGCGAGAGCGAAGACTGCCATGTGCTGCTTTCCAACCCGGCTACGCTGGGCGAAGGCATCAGCCTCCACCATGTCTGCCACGACGCCGTATACGTGGACCGCGACTTCGTAGCCGGCCGGTACCTGCAGAGCCTCGACCGCATTCACCGCCTCGGGCTGGCGCCAGGAACTGAGACCCGCGTCACTGTCCTGGCGGTGCGCGGAACCATCGACGAGGTTGTGGAAGCCCGCCTCGACCAGAAGCTGGAGTTCATGGGCAAGATCCTCGACGACCCCACTGTGCAGCAGCTCGCGGACCTGCAGGAAGAGCCCTCAGTGGCAGCCGGTTTGGCGCCGGCCGATGTCGCCGCCCTGCTCCGGCATCTAAGACAGCGCTAGCAGCAGACGGGCGCCGGAATTGCAGCAAGTGCAGCCGGCGCCCAAAGCTCGTGTGAGGATGCATCCTGGCCTACCTGCCACACTGGATGTTTCGCGCCACACATGAGGAGACCAGGGATGACCGCGCGGCGACCCCGCCCCCACTTCGATGATCCGCTGGTCTCCGTCGAGATCTGCGCCGGCGCGGGCGGCCAGGCCTCAGGGCTCCACCAGGCTGGCTTCGACCACGCCGCGCTGGTCGAGTGGGATGCCCATGCTGTCGAGACGCTGAAGGCGAATGTCGGCACCTGGCCGGGTTGGACACAGGAGAAGGTCGATGCGCTGCGCCCTTCCGATGTCCGTAGGTTCCTGGGGTCTCGTGAGCACCGGGAAATCCAGGCCCTAGGTGAAAAGAAGATCGACCTGCTCGCCGGTGGAGTCCCCTGCCCGCCCTTCTCGCTCGCGGGCAAGCAGCTCGGCAAGGACGACGAGCGGGACCTATTCCCGGACATGCTGAAGATTGTCGACGACCTTAAGCCGCGCGCCATCATGATCGAGAACGTCCGGGGAATCCTTGAGCCTCCGGAGGTATTCATCGAATACCGTCGCTACATCATCGAGCAGCTGAAAGAGCTCGATTACACGGTTCCCGACGTACCTGCCTCCATGACCCCGCGGCAGCAGGACCAGCGGATGCGGCGCGTCTGGCGCCGCATGGACGCCAATGCGTTCGGGGTCCCACAGCTGCGCCCACGGGCCATCCTGGTCGCTTTCCATAAAGACGTAGCGAACAGCGGAGACTTCGTCTGGCCGGTCAAGGACGGCCTTCCGGGGGAAACCCTGATGGAAACGCTCCGGACCACAATGGAGAAGCGGTACGGGGCTTACTGGGATGTCGAATTCAAAGTTGGCGATGAAGTCCTGACAGGGAAAGAGGTCTACGCGAAATGGAAGAGGGACGCTAAGGAGGCGGAGGACCGCGGCCTCACTGTAGCCCCCACTCTCGTCGGCGGCTCCCGGAAGCACGGCGGCGCCGACCTCGGTCCTACCCGCGCCAAGAAGGCGTGGGCGGCGCTGGGCGTGAATGCCAGCGGCGTCGCCAACGACGAACACGAGGCCGTGCCCGACCGGGACCTCTTCCGCGCGGGCGGTCCGATGCTCACGGTGGACCAGGCTGCCGCTGTCCAGGGCTTCCGCGACTGGAAGTTCGTCGGTGGCAAGACTGCGCGCTACCGCCAGGTGGGCAATGCCTTCCCGCCGCCGGTCGCCGAGGCCGTTGGCCGGGCTATCGCGGCCGTTCTCCGGCCGCAGCACCGGGATGAGCTCTTGGCGGGCTACAGGATGGAAAAGGGTCCGGAGGCCGGGGTCGAGCTTCTGGCGGAAGAGGGGACCCTGTTCTCCCCTGAAGCACGTATCAGTCGGCCCCGCTCACCGGAAGAAGCGGTGCCCGCAGTGGCGCCTTAGAAGTCATCTCATTTGGATGGTTGGGTAGGCTGTCGGTCGTGGCGGGGATTGTTGAGCGGCTGGTGCCGGATGAGTTGTGGGAGCTGTTCCAGCGGGTGGTGCCGGAGGCGCCGTCGCGGCCTCAAGGCGGTGGCCGACGTCGGCATGGTGACCGTGAAGTACTGGCCGCGATCGTCTTCGTTGCCACCTCGGGTTGTACCTGGCAGCAGCTGCCCGCGGCATCGTTCGGGCCGTCGGGGGCGACAGCCCACCGGCGTTTCTCC